>QHPA01000372.1:649-4658 GCA_003218935.1 Verrucomicrobiota bacterium | reverse complement strand
CGATCCACGGCCCGTAAACTTCGTCTTTCCAACCGAGCGATTGAAACATTGCGCCGATGCCGTGGCTCAAGTGAAGGCAGAGCAGCGCCATCGCCAGGACGTAGAAGCCGGACACCAGGGGCACCTGGAATCCCGCGACCATCATTCGGTAAACATCGTGCCGGCCCTCGGTGTCGCGCAGGGCGACAAAATCCTGGCCGGTGAAATTGATCGACTTCGTCTGCACGGTGAAGTGGAGCAAATGATAAACCACAAACGCGCCGATGATCAGGCCGCTCATCAGCATCGTGCGCGAGGCGTAACTGGCGACGGTCGGATGCCAGTCCGCGTAGGGCACGGGCCGCGCCGCCCTGTTTTCGGCCGAAACTTTCACGGCGGACCAGATGTGCAGCGCGACCATCACCAACAATCCGAGTCGCGCCGGCCAGAGAATTTCCTGGTTGGCCTGCAGAAAGTGCCCGTAACGATTGATGACTTCCGGGCCGAGAAAAAATTGGAGGTTGCCCAGCAAATGCCCGACCACGAAGAGAAACAGCGCGCCGCCCGTGACGGCCATGACGTATTTTTTGCCGAGGGAAGATTTGAACAAATTCGCGATGATGTTCATTTGGAACCGGTGGGCATGAGCGACGAATCCCGGCGGCCGGTCAAGCGTCGGGCAATCTAATAATCTGCGGTGAACAACGTCAATGCGCCTGAAGCAGGTATAAGGGGGGGCTGGCCGGTCGGTTACTCAGGCTAATTGGCAGAACAACCAGGCCAGAGCACAAGCCTTTGGCCCGAAGTGTGCTACTTTTGTTGCATCACTCATGAGAAAGATTTTGCCCGCGTTCCTTCTGTGCGCTCTCACCTGGCAGTTCACCGTCCCTGCCGCCAGTCAGGTGATTATCTCCGAATTCATGGCGGACAACACACACTCTCTGGCCGACGAGGACGGCTCCTATGAAGACTGGGTTGAGATCTATAACGCCGGGTCCAAGCCCGTGAACCTGGGTGGCTGGTATCTGACCGACAATGCCAATGAACTGACCAAGTGGCGTTTCCCCGGCACCAATCTCAACGCCAGCGGCTTTCTGGTGGTCTTCGCTTCGGCGAAGCAGCGCGATATGCCCGGTGCGGCCCTCCATACCAACTTCAAGCTTTCTGCGACCGGCGAATATCTGGCCCTGGTGCAGCCGGACGGCGTTACGATCGCCACCGAGTTCGCGCCGACGTTTCCACGGCAGGTGCCCGACGTGTCGTTCGGCTTCGGCGTGGAAACGAGCAGAACTACGCTGATCACCACCAACGCGCCGGTCCAGGTGCTCATCCCGACAGATGACAGCCTTGGCGCAAGCTGGACGCTGCCGGACTTCAATGACTCCAGTTGGCTCCGCGGCACCAACGGCGTGGGTTACGACACTGGCGTAGTTGACCCGCTGGAAAGCTCGTATTCAGGGCAAGTGCTTGAATCGCAGCCGGTGGCTTATTGGCGTCTCAGCGAAACGAACGGCACGGTCGCGGTTAACAGCGGGACTCTTGGCGTCACGGCCAATGGCACGTACCACAACGGCGTCACAATCGGGGCGGCAGGGCCGCGTCCTCCGCAGTTCAGCCGCTTCGAGCCGGACAACACGGCGGCGCAATTTGACGGCGTGGATGATTTCGTCGGCGGACCGGGCGGACTGTTGGACAACCGTTCCGCCTTCACGATGGCCGGGTGGATTCGGCCCACCGGCGCGCAGGCCTCGCGCACCGGTCTGTTCGGCCAGAATGATGCGATTGAATTCGGCTTCATCAACGGCACGACGATTGAACTCTGGACTCCGGTCGGGCAGATCGACACGGCCTACCCGTTTGCCGACAACGAGTGGCATCACATTGTCGCAGTCGGCACTGGCCAGGCGTTGGCATTGTATTACGATGGCAACCTCGCGGCCGATTCACCAGGCTCAGTTTCCAGCTACGGCGCTTCCGGTTTCAACTTCAACATCGGCGGGGGCGGTGTCTTTGACGCCACGGACAATCCGTTCCTTGGCCAGATCGACGAAGTCGCGGTGTGGGACCGCGCGCTGACAGCGGATGAGATCGCGCGCCTGCTCCAGAGCGGCTCGGCGACTCCGGTGGACTACGGTCCCGACATTGTGACGGACGTTCGGACGAAGATGCAGACAGTGAACAGCTCGGCTTTCATCCGAATCCCTTTTGCGGTGGCCAACCCGGCGGACATCGCTCAACTCACTCTTCGCTTGAAATACGACGATGGCTTCGTGGCCTGGCTCAATGGACAGGAGATCGCCCGCAAAAACGCGCCGGACGCCTTAGCATGGAACTCGACCGCCACCGCGCGGCACCCGGACAACCTTGCCGTTCAGTTCGAAGACTTCGATCTCTCTCTCTTCAGCTCGCTGCTCCAGGTCGGCACCAATGTGCTGGCCATTCAAGGGTTGAATATCGACGCGACGAACACGGATTTTCTGATTCGGGCCGAACTTCTGACAACCAGCGTCGGGAAGATCGGTGCTCAGGCGCGCTATTTTCTCACGCCGACTCCTGGCGCATTGAACAGCGCCGGAGCTGCTGATCTCGGCCCGTTGATCATCAATGTCGGCCATACGCCGGACATGCCGTCGGACGACCAGGACCTGCTGGTGACCGCGCGCGTTCTGCCGACCTTCCACGCGCTCTCGAACGTCACGCTCCACTATCGGGTCATGTTCAATGCCGAAGCGCCTGTGGCGATGAACGACAGCGGCGCCAACGGCGACGTGACGGCGGGTGATGGCATCTGGAGCGCGATCATTCCGGCCGGCGCATCCACCAACGGTCAGATGATTCGCTATTACCTCTCTGCGACCGACGCGCAGAACAACAGTTCGCGCTGGCCGCTGTTTCCTGATCCGGTCGATTCCGAGCAATATCTGGGCACGGTCGTCTCCGATCCGGACATTCAATCGCTGTTGCCGGTGGTGCAACTGTTCGTGGAAAACGCGGTGGCGTCGGGCACGTTCGGCGGCACGCGTTGCTCTCTTTTCTATCTCGGCGAATTTTACGACAACGTGTTGATCAGTCTGCACGGGCAGAGTTCGTCCGGCTGGCCCAAGAAGAGTTACAACCTCGATTTCAACAGCGACCACCGTTTCCAGTACCGCGCCAACGGCCCGCGGGTCAAAGACATCAAATTTCTGAGCAACTACAGCGACAAGGCCAAGGTGCGCAACTCGCTCGCTTACGAGATGATCGCCGCGGCCGGGTCGGCCGGTCATTTTGCATTCCACATTCGCCTCCAGCGCAACGCGCGGTTCTTCAGCATCGCGGACCTGCTGGAGGACGGTGATGATCGATGGCTGGAGCGACTGGGCCGCGACCCCGACGGCGCGCTTTACAAGATGTACAACGATATGAGCAGCGCCGGCGGTAACGAGAAAAAGACCCGCAAGAACGAGGACTTCAGCGACCTGCAGACATTGATCGACAATCTCGACGAATCGCGCCCGCTGACCAACCGTGTCGTCTATGCCTGCGACCACATTGACCTGCCGCAGACGGTCAGTTACTTCGTCGCCATGGCGCTGATCAGCGACCAGGATCACGGGCACAAAAATTATTATCTGTATCGCGACACCCCGGGTTCAGGCCAATGGGCCATCTTTCCTTGGGACGTGGACCTGAGCTGGGGCCGCAACTGGTTGGATGCGCAGGGTTACTTCACCGACACACTGTTTCAGAACAACGTACTGAACTTCTACAATCCCGCCGAGCAAGGCAAACCTTCCAACCGGCTTTACGACCTGATCTTCAACCACCCGGACTTTCGCCGCATGTACCTGCGCCGCCTCCGCACCGTCATGGACCAGATATTGCAACCGCCAGGCACGGCGACCAACAGTTTGCGAATCGAGGCGCGCATCCGGGAAATGTTGGACCAAATGGATCCACCGGTATTCGGCACGTCCGATGCCGATCGCGATTACGCGGCGTGGCCCAAATGGGGTAACCAAAACCAGATGCGGCCTGAAGCGCAGCGGAT
>QHPA01000372.1:0-506 GCA_003218935.1 Verrucomicrobiota bacterium | reverse complement strand
CCAGGCGCAGGAGTACATCCAGCTTTCCAACCCCAACGGTTTCGCCGTGGACATCTCCGGCTGGAATGTGGGAGGTGGCGTGAGCTTCACTTTTCGGCCCGGCACCGTCGTCCCGGCCGGGGGTTCGCTTTATCTCTCCCCGAACGTGAATGCGTTCCGCGCCCGCGCCTCCGGTCCGCGCGGCGGCCAGGGACTGTTCGTGCAAGGCAACTACAGCGGTCAACTCAACGCCTGGGGCGAAACCGTCACGCTCACGGACGACACGGGACGGCTCGTGGCAACCAACAGCTACGCAGGCGCTCCCTCGCTCGCGCAGAGGTACCTCCGCATAACGGAAATCATGTACAATCCGCCACCGCAACCCGGCGACACGAACAACGCGCAGGAATTTGAATACATTGAGTTGAAGAACATCGGCCCGGCGCCGCTGGATCTGACCGGCGTGCGGTTTACCAACGGCATCTATTTCAACTTCACGTCCAGCGCCGCGACGAATCTGGCGCCGG
>QHPA01000073.1 GCA_003218935.1 Verrucomicrobiota bacterium | reverse complement strand
GTTCAACTTTGCCCAGCCCACCAAAGAGCAGGTGAACGAACGGGGCTTCGACAAACCGGAAGTGCCGGTTCGTTTTATGTGTAATGTCCACCCGTGGATGTTCGCTTACGTCGGCGTGTTTGATCATCCTTACTTTGCAGTGACGGACAAGGACGGCAATTTCAAGATCTCCGGCGCGCCCAACGGCAAATACATGATTGAGGCGTATCACCCGAAGACACACCGCGATGGCCCCGGAGTCAGCAAAGAAATCAACGTGAACGGCGACACCAAGGTTGACTTCACGATTGAGCTGAAGTAGGCGGCCGCCCCGGCGAACTGAAAAAAACTTTTCAAAAGAAGGCCGCTGTGGACAACATTCACAGCGGTTTCGTTTTTGACCGCCGGATTGGCACGTTTGAATTGATGACCCGAACGAAGGAAAATCGATGGCTAGGCCGTTACGCGTTGCTGACTGCGGCGGCGACGCTCGCGTTGATTTGCCTGGGCGGCCTGGTCACCAGCCACGGCGCGGGGATGGCAGTGCCGGACTGGCCGAATACGTTCGGTTACAATTTGTTTTTCTTCCCGATATCGAAATGGGTCGGTGGAATCTTTTATGAACACACGCACCGGCTGGTGGCGTCGGGCGTCGGGCTGTTGACTACCGTCCTCGCCGTCTGGCTTTGGTTTCAGGAATCGCGCCGTTGGTTGCGCTGGCTGGGTGTCTTCGCCTTTTTTGCCGTCGTGTTGCAGGGAGTCCTGGGCGGTTTGCGAGTCGTTTTGTTCAAGGCCGAGATCGGAATCTTTCACGCCGCGCTCGCGCAACTGTTTTTTGTGCTGACCTGTTCCATCGCCTTGTTCACCAGCCGTTGGTGGTCAGATGCGCCGTCGTTCAAGTCCACCAGGCCGGACGATGGCGGTCTGCGCCGGCTGTTCCTGTTTGCGACGCTTTTGATTTTCGCGCAATTGATTCTGGGCGCGACCATGCGGCATGAGCACGCGGGCCTGTCCGTTCCGGACTTTCCGGCGGCTTATGGCCGCCTCTGGCCGGCGTTGGATGCCGAATCCGTCGCCGCATCGGATCGTGGCGCTGGCCATCCTGCTGCTCGCGGCGCGCGCCGCCTGGCTGGCCACTTGCCGGCTCGGCCGGCGTCATCCGCTGGCGAAAGTGTCCGGCGCGTGGCTGGGGTTGATCGTCGGTCAGCTTTTTCTGGGCGCGGCCACGATCTGGACCGGCAAATCGGCGGACGTTGCCACGGCGCACGTCGCCTTCGGCGCTCTGTCACTGATGACCGGAGCGATGTTGGCCATCATCGCATTCCGCTGTCTGATACCGGCGCCCAGGCGCGAGGCGGTTCGGGCGAAATTGACGCCACTGGCAACGGAGCCGGGCATCGCGTCGGACGTTCAGGTGTGACAGGGCAATGAAAGCTACCGCACCATCCCTCGGCGCTGCGGTCGTCGCGGACAAAAGCCGGTTCACCGTCTTCAGCGAACTGGTCAAGGCGCGGCTGACTTTTTTGGTGCTGCTGACGACGCTGGTGGGATTCTATGTCGGTTTTCACGGCGCGCTGGACTACCTGTTGCTGTTTCACACTTTGTTGGGCACAGGACTCATGGCGAGCGGTGCGGCGGCGCTGAATCAGTTGTTGGAACGAAAATATGACGCGCTCATGCGGCGCACGGAGGACCGTCCGCTGCCTTCGGGGCGGTTGCGGCCGGACACCGTTCTCATCTTTGGCGGCCTGTGTTCGGCCGCCGGCCTGGTTCATCTGGCCATTGCGGTCAACCTGTTGACCAGTTTGCTGGGCGGGATCACGCTGGGCAGCTATCTGTTTATTTACACGCCATTGAAACGGGTGACACCCCTCAACACGGCCATCGGCGCGGTTCCAGGCGCCCTGCCGCCGTTGATGGGCTGGACCGCCGCCGGGGGCGAAATCAACGTTGAAGGCTGGTCGCTGTTCGCCATCCTGTTCTTCTGGCAATTGCCTCACTTTCTGGCAATCGCCTGGATTTACCGCGAGGACTATGCGAAGGCCGGCTTTGCGATGCTGCCGGTGTTTGACCCGGACGGCCAGCACACTTCCCGTCAGGCAGTCAGCCACACACTCGGTCTGCTGCCGATCAGTCTGTGTCCTTTTTTGTTCGGGCTGGAGGGAACCGTGTATCTGACTGGAGCTCTGGTGTTGAGCCTCGGATTCGTGTGGCAGGCCATCCGGTTCTCGCGCGACCTGACTGTCCAGCGGGCCCGCCAACTTTTTTATGCATCGATCATTTATTTGCCGCTGTTGTTGGGGTTGATGGTGTTCGACAAAATCAAATAGACCTGGATTCGACGTTGACAGTGGGCAAAGAGCGAAGTTAACTTGCGCCCCTCAAAAATTTGACCTGGTAGATTTTTCTGGTTCCTGGCGAAACGCGAACGAAACTGAAAGTCATGCAGCCAACAACTGAAGAAACTCAACAGCACGCCGCCCACGGAGCGCACCACGAGGAGCTGGGCTTTTGGCGTAAATATATTTTCTCCACCGACCACAAGGTCATCGGCATCCAATACGGACTCACGGGCTTGTTGTTTCTGTTCTTCGGCTTCTGCCTGATGATGTTGATGCGCTGGCAGATTGCGTATCCGGGCAAGCCGATGCCTGTCGTAGGTGAATTCCTTCAGAAATTGTTGGGCGATGAAATGGTGAACAAAGGGGTGATGCTGCCGGACCTCTACAACGCCTTCGGCGCGATGCACGGGACGATCATGGTGTTTTTGGCGATTGTGCCGGTGGCGTTTGCCGCGTTCGGCAATTTCGTTGTGCCGCTCCAGATCGGCGCGCCGGACATGGCCTTTCCGCGCGTCAATATGGCCAGCTACCAGGCTTATTTCCTGGGCGGCGTCGTGATGTTTTTCAGCTTCTTTATCCCCGGCGGCGCAGCGAAGTCCGGGTGGACCTCGTATTCGCCCCTGGCCACCTTGGCGGACATGGGGCACCACCCCAACGGCCAAACGTTCTGGATCCTCGGGATGGTGCTGTTGATCACTTCGTCGCTGCTGGGCGCGGTCAATTTCATCGCCACAATCATTCAACTGCGGGCCAAGGGAATGACCTGGATGCGGTTGCCGTTTTTTGTCTGGGCGCAATTCGTCACCGCCTTCCTGCTGCTGCTGGCCTTTCCTCCGCTGGAAGCGGCGGCCATCCTGCAGTTGATGGACAACGTGGCGGGCACGAGCTTCTTCCTGCCCACCGGCCTGGCCGCTCCGGGCACCACCACACCGTTGCCGATCAGCGGCGGCGGAAGCCCGTTGCTCTGGCAGCACTTGTTCTGGTTCCTCGGACATCCGGAGGTCTATGTATTGATTTTGCCGGCGATGGGCATTGTCTGCGAAATCATCGCGAATAACACGCGCAAGCCGATCTGGGGTTACAAGTCGCTGGTCTATTCGGTGCTCTGCATCGGCTTCCTGTCGTTCATCGTCTGGGCGCACCACATGTATCTGACCGGCATGGGAACCAAAATTGCCACCTTCTTCCAGACCACGACGATGATCATTTCGATCCCGTCGGTGATCATTCTCACTTGTTTTTTCATTTCGTTGTGGGGTGGTTCGATTCGTTTCACCGTGCCGATGCTTTTTGCGTTGGCGTTCCTGCCGATGTTTGGAATTGGCGGACTGACCGGTTTGCCGCTGGGATTCAATTTTACGGACCTGCACTTGCACGACACCTATTACGTGATTGCCCATTTCCATTATGTGGTAGCGCCAGGAACAATCTTCGGGTTGTTTGCCGGCATCTATTACTGGTATCCGAAAGCGACCGGTCGATTGATGAATGAGTTCTGGGGCAAAGTCCACTTCTGGACTTCATTGATTTTCATGAATTTGATTTTCCAGCCGATGTTCGCGCAAGGCATGGCCGGCCTGGGGCGGCGCATGTATGACGGCGGCGTCACCTACGCCGGCGCGGATGATCCGGCGGCGGGTCTGGTCGGCGTGCCGCAGTGGGTTTTCGGCATGAACCGGCACATTTCGTGGGCGGCGTGGTGTCTGGGGCTGGCGCAGATTCCGTTCATCATCAACTTTTTCCTCAGCATGAAAAAGGGCAAAAAAGTGACCTCCGACAACCCGTGGGGGGCCACGACGCTGGAATGGCAGACGCCGACCCCGCCGCCGCACGGCAATTTCGACAAGCCGATTGAGGTCCATCGCGGACCGTATGAATACAGCGTGCCGGGCCACGACGGGGATTTCACTCCGCAAACCGAACCTGATAAACGATAGAGGCAGAAAAGAAAACGAAAGGCCCACTCAGACATGGACATACCTTACGTAGTTCAACCCCGCGAAGACACGGGACTGTTCAATGCGAAAGTTGGCATCTGGCTGTTTCTGGCTTCGGAAGTGATGTTGTTCGGGGCCCTGTTTTCTTCTTACATCCTGCTGCGGGTGGGTTCGATGAACTGGCTTTATGGCGAGGCCAAGGACCTGAACGTCTGGCTGGGTACGGCCAACACAGCGGTGCTCATCACGTCCAGCATCACAATGGTCATGGCGTGGGCGTCGCTCAAATTAAATGAATTCGGCAAATTCAAAGCCTACATGGGCGCGACCATTCTGCTTGGCCTGGTGTTCATGGTCATCAAGGCGTTCGAGTACAACGCCAAATTCCATCACGGCCACTTCCCGGCGTCGCACACGTTTTACGCTATTTATTTCACGCTCACGGGGCTGCACGCCCTGCACGTTTTGGGAGGCATGGTGGTGAACAGCTTTTACTGGGGGCCCGGCTCGAAAATGTGGAAGACCGATCCGGTGCGTTTCACGAATCGAGTGGAAATCGGCGGATTGTTCTGATTTTTTTATGGACGACAAACATGCTCACGACATCAAGAAACATCTGAAGGTTTATATCGGCGTCTTCGTGGCGCTGCTCGTCGGCACGATCATCACGGTCGCCGTCTCGCGAGTGAACCTGGGACACGCTGGCAACATCAGTCTCGCGCTGATCATCGCCGTGTTGAAGGCCGCTTTGGTCGCCGGCTTTTTCATGCATCTGGTTTCTGAAAAGAAGCCGATTTATACGATTCTCGTTTTCACCGCGTTTTTCTTTGTCGGGCTGATGGCGTTGACGATTTGGGCCATGAACGACAGTCCGGAACAGACGACCACGACCGGGCAGGCGCCGCCGGCTCACGCCGCGCCAGCACACCATGTCCCTTAAAGCGTTCCATATTGTGTTTGTAGCGGCGTCGATTCTGCTGGCGTTCGGCTTCGGCGTGTGGTCGCTCCTGGACTACCAGGACCACGGGAACACAGCGGAATTGGTTGGCGGGCTCGTTTCGGTGTTGGCGGGATTCGCATTAATTATCTATGCCAAAGCCATTCTGCGAAAGCTTAAAAATATCAGTTACCTGTGATGCTGATAAATGCCATACGCTGGTGCGGGATAACGGCGGTCGTTGTGATGATAGCGGCGCCGCAGGAGTTGCTCGCCTGCGCGGCCTGTTACGGCAAATCCGATTCTGCCCTCGCCCAAGGGATGAACTGGGGCATTCTGAGTTTATTGGCCGTGGTGGTTTTTGTTTTGGGCGGCATCGCGGCGTTTTTTGTTTATCTGGCGAAGAGGGCAGCGGGCTCAAACGGTGTGGCGGCCGTGCCGGTGGCCGCGGCGGAATCAACCAAAGAGCTTTGAGCAATGACGAACACGTTCGATTACTGGTTTAAGCACAAGCTTCTGGACCTGCCTTACCTCGCTTCCGAGCACGGCAAGCACGTTGACGACCTGATCGTTTACGTCCACGCCCTGATGGCGGTGCTCTTTGTGGGCTGGTTCGCCTATTTCCTTTACGCCATCTTCCGGTTCCGCAAATCGAAACATCCCAAGGCCGATTACGTCGGCGTCAAGGGCCACGTTTCCAATTGGATCGAAGGCGGCGTAGCGGTGGTGGAGGCCATATTGCTGATCGGCTTTGCCGTTCCGCTTTGGGCCAAAGTAGTGACCAAACCTCCTTCGGAGAAGGAGTCCACCGTGATTCACGTGCTCGCCAAGCAATTCAACTGGAACGCGCATTACGCGGGGCCGGACGGAATCATGGGCCGGCAGGACCAGGCCCTGGCCGCCGCGTCCGGAGGCAGTGACCCCTTCGGCGTTGACCGGGCAAACGACCCCAACGCCAGGGACGACGTCGTGGTGATGGATAACTTTGTTGTGCCGGTGAACAAGCCGGTGCTTGCGTATGTCACCGGGTTGGACGTGATTCACAGCTTCGCCATCCGTTCCATGCGCGTTTGCCAGGATGCCGTCCCGGGTTTGCGCATTCCCACCTGGTTCACGCCGACCCAGGAAGGGGAATACAAAATCACCTGCGCCCAGCTTTGCGGCAACAGCCACTATAGTATGTCAGGCATGCTCAAAGTGGTTTCGCAGGCGGAGTTCGACAAGTGGCTGGCTGCGGAATCGGAGAAAGCCAGGAAGAGCACAGCTCCCAAGAGTTACGAGTGACGGGCTGTTGAGTTTGCGGTTTCAATTTTCATGAACAGACCGGCGCGCCCCATTGAATGTGTTGTCTGGGGAGGACTGCTCCTCGTCATAGTGTCCATCGTCGGCGCGTTCCTCGCGTCCAGGCTCGGCCGCCCGCATCCGTCGCTGCCGGTTTATGGCGCGGTGCCTGGTTTCTCGCTCACCAACCAGTCTGGCCGCCTCGTTTCGCTGGCCGACTTGCGCGGTCAGGTCTGGGTGGGCGACATCATTTTTACACGGTGCCCCGGCCTCTGCGCGAACATGACCCGCCAGATGAGTGAACTGCAGGCGGCCTTGCCTGCGTCGGAGCCGGTGAAACTGGTTTCGTTGACCGTCGACCCCGAATTTGACACGCCGGAAGTTTTGAAGCGTTACGCCGAAAGATTCGGCGCGTCGGTGGATCGTTGGTATTTTTTGACTGGCAAAAAGCTCGATCTCTACCGGCTGGCGACCAAGGGACTTCTGTTGGCGCTCGAGGAAGTGGAACCGGAACAGCGCAAATCCGAGGACGACCTCTTCGTGCACAGCACGTTGTTCGTGGTCGTGGACAGGCAGGCGCGTATCCGCGCCACATTCGAGGGCGCGGAGCCGTCTTCGCGGCAGAAAATTCTTGAGGCCATCCACGTGCTACTGAAGGAGAAACAGCCATGAGCCTGACCGATCTGCCGGCGGTCAATGCCTGTCTGAACGGACTGAGCGCGGTTTTCCTGACGACGGGTTATGTCTTCATTCGACGCGGCAACAAAATCGCACACCGCAACTGCATGGTGTCGGCGTTCGTAACTTCCACGATTTTTCTGATTTGTTATCTCACGTATCACTTCACTGTCCGGACGGTCACGCGCTTTGAGAAGCCGGAATGGTTTCGGCCGATCTATCTGACGATTCTTCTGACGCACACGGTGCTGGCCGTCGTGATTGTTCCCCTGGTGCTGATGACGCTGGCCCGGGCGGTGAAGCAACGCTTCGATCTCCATAAGAAAATCGCGCGCTGGACCTGGCCGCTCTGGATGTATGTCTCCGTGACCGGCGTGGTGATCTATCTGCTCCTCTACCAGATCTTCCCGCAACATTAATTTGAGTATGCTGTCCCTGCCTGCCAGAGGTCGAGGCGCTTCACCCGACGTCTCACCAACGTCACCAGCGCAAAGGTCAGGGCAGAAGTTTCCCGACCAGTTCGCTGATGACCTTGCCTTCGGCGCGGCCGGCGGCTTTCGCCTGGACAGCTTTGATGACCTGCCCCATTTGCTTTTTGCCGGTGGCGCCTGTTTCCTGAATCGCGGCGCGAACCAGTTGTTCCAGTGCTTCGGCCGAGAGCGGCTTGGGCAGAAATGATTCGAGCACCGGGATTTCCTGTTTCTCCTTGCTGGCCAGCTCCGGGCGTCCGCCCTTTTCAAACTGCTCGACGGCCTCGCGCCGTTTCTTCACTTCCTTCTGGATGATGGCAATGACCTCGGCATCCGGCAGAGTATCCGTTTTGCGTTCGATCTGGGCGTAGCCGATGGCTGACTTGAGCAGGCGAAGGGTGGAGAGGCGCTCGGTGTCCTTGGACAGCATGGCGGCTTTGAGTTCCTGCGACAAGCGTTCGAGCAGTGTCATGGGCTATTGAGAGGGTTTCAGATTACGAAGCGCGTCACGGACCTGCGCCGCCTTTTCGTAATCCTCCCGCCGCACCGCTTCGTCGAGGGCATGTTCGAGCTTTTCTCGCGCCGAGAGCGGGCGTTTGGTGCGGATCTCCTGAAGCCACGCCTCCAATGAATGAAGTTCGCCGCTTTGTTCCGCCAAATCCTGCCGCGAATGTCGCCGGTAAAAATTCCGAATCTCATCCAGTCCCTCTTCAATCATTTCGACCGCGTCCCCGTGCTTATCGTCGCGCAACGCCAGCATCCCCTTCGCCCGGATTCGCATCATGAGCAACTGAGGACAGAATTGCTGCAACGACCAGGCTAGTTCGTCTGATTCGGCGTAGTCGTTGACGCAGTTAAACACTTCCAGGTTGCGTTCGGTGTCGCGGATCACGCCGGCGTAATCCTCCAACTGGAACAGGCAACTGTAGCGGTGGTGATATTGAATGGCCTCCTGCTGGAGTTTCGCGCAATCGTCGGCTTTGAGGGTGAAGCCGTCGTTGCTCGCTCCATGCGTCCGGCGATACTTCTCCAGCCTGGCTTTGTAGTGTTGGAGCAGCGATTCGTGGCCGAAGGGTCGTTTGCCGTCAGGCCGGCCCGTGGCATTCATTTGAAGCAGGCCGAGGTCCACGCGCAATTGAATTTTCTCGGTGCCATCTTTGGCTTTGAACTTTCTGACGGCGACCTCACCCGGCTGGTAATCCCATTGCTCCAGGAGGTGAGAGATGTCGAAATTCATGCGTCGCAATATGGACGGCGCTTTGCTGCAAGTCAACGCGCGAAGCGTGTCCTGGGTAGCCATCGGGCACAGCTTGACGACACCTCTCCCTCTACATGAACCGAGAGGAACATCCAACATCGAACACCCAACGCCGAACATCGAATGGCATCGCGACTCCTCGCTCACTTCGGCGTTCGATGTTCGATGTTGGACGTTCGATGTTTTTCCTCGGCTCAGGGGCTTCAACGCGCGAATGTTCATTCCGGGGAAATCTCTCCCCCATTGGGGGAGAGAGAAGAGGTGAGGGGGGGTTCATAGAGAGGCCCGGCGAAATCTTGTGTTCCCCTCCCACTCCGTCCAAGAATGGCTCGTGCGACCGATTGTCCAGGTGGCGGTTCACGCCAGCCAGTTTCCAGAAAACGTGCAGCGGGCGCTGCTGGCATCGTTGAGGACGCGCCGGATCAATCATAAGTTTCTCTACGACAGCATCAAGGGCACTGGAAAATGGCTCGCGTTGCACGAGGCGCATTCACCGGCGCGCACCGACCCGAACTGCGCCGAGACGTATGAGAAAGCGTTTGTGGCAACGGCGCGATTGACGACGGCACAACGCATCCACGTAATCGGTTTGGGTTGCGGCAGCGGTCAAAAGGACACGCAGCTGTTAAAGCTGCTCAACCAGGACGGCAAACACCTGAGCTATTCACCGTGCGATGTCAGTCTGGCTATGGTTTTGGGGGCCTGCCAAACGGTCTCGGCGGTCGTTGGCGCGGAGGTTTGTTTTCCGCTCCTCTGCGATCTGGCCGAGGCAGACGATTCAGCGGCTGTTTTTGAACGGCAATGTCCGCCAGACGCGAGCCGGCTGATCACGTTTTTCGGGATGCTGCCCAACTTTGAGCCGCAACTCATTCTGCCGCGACTCGCCGCTCTGCTTCGCCCGCACGACAGCCTTCTGCTCGGCGCCAATCTGGCTCCTGGCCGCGACTATGCCGCCGGCGTTCAACGCATCCTGCCGCAGTATGACAATAAGCTAACACGCGACTGGCTGATGGCGTTTCTGCTGGACCTGGGCGTGGAGAGAAGCGACGGAGAGTTTCGATTTGGCGTCGAAGCCTGTCCGCAAGGAACAGGCTTGAGACGCGTAATCGCGGAGTTCCATTTCAAAGAACGGCGCTGTATTCAGGCGGCGGATGAGCAGTTTGAATTTCGTGGCGGTGACGCCGTGCGTTTGTTCTTTTCCTATCGCTACACGCCGGATCGTGTTGGCGGACTGCTCCAGGGACATGGGATAACGGTACTCGATCAGTGGATTACTCCTTCGGAGGAGGAAGGCGTATTTCTGTGCCGGCGGACCGGCTAGGGGGATAAATTAACCCTTGACCAATCGGGCGGTTAAAATAACTTTCGAAAAGCGCATTTTTAGCCGGAACGAACCGCAGCGCAGCCATGCCAACGAAGAAATTGCCAAAGCAGAAAATTACCTTCGCCATTCTGGCGCCCGAAGCCCAAAGCGTGAAGCTGCTCGGCGACTTCAGCGACTGGGAACAACATCCCATTGAACTCAGGAAGCTAAAAAGCGGCCAGTGGAAGGCGACCCTCTCCCTGACGGAGGGCAGGCATGAATATCGCTATCTGGTGGACGGCCAGTGGCGCGATGATCCCAACTGCCCAACGCGGGTTCCGAACGCCTTCGGCGGGGAGAATTGCGTCTGTGTCGTGACGTGATTTGCCGGTAGGTAACCTGGCGAGGGACTGCCACCGTGTCGCCGCCGACGCGAGGAGACAGACGCGACGTTGTTCGCAATGTTTTCCCCTTCGTTACCTCAGCGGCTACGAAACCCGCACCCGCCGACGGCTCGAGTCAGCGCCTGCTCGCGTTCGAGCAATGTCGGATGGGAGTAATAGAAGCCGCTGTAAAGCGGATGGGGTGTGAGGTTGCTCAGATTTTTTTCGTTCAGCTTGCGCAGCGCGCCCACCAGAGACCGTGGCTCACCCATTGTTTTCGCCGCGAACAGGTCCGCCTGATATTCGTAACGTCGCAAGCAGAGATTTTGCATCGGCGCAAACCAGAACGCCACCACGCCGCTGAGCAGGCCAAACAGAAGCAGGACCGGAGCGACACTTCCCGCTTCAAACCCGAACGACTGATAAAACCACGCCCGCTTCGCCAGCCATGCAGCAACGCCAAAGCCGACGAACAGGCTCGCCGCCGACCACAGCAGCATTTTCAGGACGTGCTTTCTCTTGTAGTGCCCGATTTCGTGCGCCAGCACCGCTTCCAGTTCCAGCTCGGCCAGTTGCTGGACCAACGTGTCGAACAAGACGATTTTCCGGAAACGTCCGAAACCGGTAAAGAACGCGTTCGAGTGGCGCGACCGCTTGCTGCCGTCCATCACTTGAATGGTTCGGGCGGTGAACCCGGTTCGTTTGCCCAGGCTGAGCAGGCGTTCGCGCAACGAACCTTCCGGTAGCGGCGTAAATTTGTTGAATAGCGGCAGGATTAGACTCGGCGCGAGCACGATCATCAGCAGTTGAAAGCAGAACACGGATGCCCATGCCCACAGCCACCAGGAATCGCCCGTCCGCTCGACGAGTTTCAGGATCAAGACGAGCAGTGGATAGCCCAGCGCCAGGACCAGCAACAATCCTTTGAGGCGATCCATCCACCAAAGTCCGGGAGTGGTCGTGTTGAAACCGAAACGTTCCTCCAAATTGAACTGCGCATACCAATCGAATGGCAGTCCGGGAAGCGTGAGCGCGGCGCCAACCGCAAACAGAAACGCCGCCTGCGCCCAGGCGGATACGCCGAGCCAGCCGGTGAAGAGTTTGTATGCCCATGGCAACACGCCGCTGAACAGCACGGCCAGTAGAACGAGCGTGTTCCAGGTGTCTTCGATCCGGCTGAATCGGATTTTCGCCAGGGTGTACTCGATCGATTTCGCGTAAGTCGGCTGGTCAACCATCCCGCGAAACGCTTCGGGCACGGCGTTGGCATGGGCCAGCACATGGCGACGGTTAAGGTGGGAGAGCCAAAGTTCGGCCAGCCACCTGGCGAGGACCATCGCCAGGGCGATCAGGCTCAACCCGGAAATTAGATTCATAATCCTTTTGGAAAACCTCCGGCGTTGCCGGCGGTCGCTGACATTTGAGCAGAAAGGGTTTCGTGTCGGAGCTGTTTTGTCCAGCAACAGTTGGTTGATCTTTGCTCTGGCAGCCGGTAAAGAGACCGCATGGGCGCGCAATGGAAACAGGCCGGTCGCGTGGCCAACGCCACGAAGCGCGGCCAGGTCATTGGCAAACTGGTTCGCGAGATCATGGTGGCGGCGAAGCTGGGAGGGTCGGACCCCGATCTCAACGCGCGGCTTTACGCAGCGCTTGAAGCGGCGCGCAAGGCCTCGGTCCCGCGCGATACGATTGAGCGCGCCGTCAAGAAAGGCGCCGGCCAGACCGGTGAAAAAGTGAACTATGAACTGATCACCTACGAAGGTTTCGCTCCGCACAAAGTCGCCGTGATTGTCGAGTGTCTCACCGACAATCGCAATCGGACAGCGCCCGAAATCCGTCATCTTTTCCGCGCCGGTTCGCTCGGCGCGCCCGGCAGCGTCGGTTTTTTCTTTGATCATAAGGGCGTGGTTGAAGCCACGCACCCGGACAAGACGCGCGACGCGGAAGGCGACGGGATTGAGGCCGGCGCGCAGAATGTGGAGCCGCTCGAGGCGGAGGAAATTCCGGACGGTCACGTTGGCGCTCGTTTCATCACCGAAATCAAAGATCTCGACACTGTCTCCAAATTCCTCGCGAAAGCCGGCTGGAAGCTGACTGCCGCCGAGTTGCGCTACCTCGCGAAGAACTTCGTTGGACTGCCGGACGCGCAGAGAAAGGAGGTCGCCGATTTTCTCAGCGCGCTGGACGACCACGACGACGTCCATCGTGTTTATGCGGCCATGAAATGAGACACCCTGGAGGAGCCTGGTAAACGAGGCTTCCCCCTGCATGACGCGGAAACAACTGAATCATCTTTTGGATCGGCCGGCGTGTGATCCACGACTCTGGTTGCTCGATCCGCAGGTCGTTTTTCTGAACCACGGTTCGTTCGGAAGTTGTCCGCGGCCAGTGCTCGATTTCCAACGCAGAATTCGCGATCGCCTGGAGCGGCAGCCGGTTCAGTTTTTCGTCCGGGACCTGGAGCGGCTCCTGGACGAGGCCCGCGGCGCGCTGGCAGAGTTCCTCGGCGCCGACGCTGCGGAGCTCGTGTTCGTGCCGAACGCGACGAGTGGCGTGAACAGCGTATTACGGTCACTTCGGTTCAAACGCGGTGACGAGTTGCTGGTCACGAACCACGAATACAACGCCTGTCGAAACGCGCTCGACTTCGTGGCCGGGCGGGCAGGCGCTCGGGTCGTCGTCGCGGAAGTCCCTTTTCCGTTGGATGAGGCGAAAGAGGTCGTTGACGCGGTCTTGAGTCGCGTTACTGCGCGAACGCGATTGGCGCTTCTGGATCACGTCACCAGCCAGACGGGATTGGTATTGCCGATTCAGCAACTGGTCAAAAGGCTGGCTGAGCGCGGCGTGGACGCGCTTGTCGATGGCGCTCACGCGCCCGGCATGGTCCCTGTGAACCTGCGCAAGCTGGGCGCGACTTATTACGCCGGCAACTGTCACAAGTGGATTTGCGCGCCGAAAGGAGCCGGATTTCTTCATGTCCGGCGCGCCCGGCAAAAGTCTATTCGTCCGCTCTCGATCAGTCACGGCGCGAACTCTCCGCGCACTGATCGTTCCCGGTTCCTGATCGAGTTCGGCTGGACGGGCACCTGGGATCCTTCTGCGTGCCTGAGCGTGCCGGAAGCGCTGCGATTTGTTGGCTCGCTCCTGCCGGGTGGATGGCCGGCGGTCATGAGGCGAAATCGGCGCCTGGCGTTGGCGGCGCGAAAGATTATTTGTAAGACATTGCGAATCGACCTTCCGTGCCCGGATGAATTGATCGGTTCGCTCGCCTCAATCCCGCTTCCCGACGCCTTGGATGACAAGCCCTCGAGCTCACCGTTGTACTTGGACCCGCTTCAGGACAAACTGCTGGCAAAAGACGGGATCGAGCTGCCGATCATTCCCTGGCCGGCGCCGCCAAAACGCCTGTTGCGCGTTTCAGCGCAACTCTACAATTCGCTCCCGCAATATGAGCGCCTGGCGGGCGCCTTGAAGCATCTGCTTTCTTGAATTTGCAAAGGTCGTCATGAACGGTGGGGCGCGACTCCGCCCTGATCTCCAAGGATCGAAAATAGGGCTCGACGGAGTCTCGCCCCACCTGGTTCATGGAGAGACTCGCCCCACCAAGCTGTAGCACACGCTTCAAGCGGCTTGCTGGAATCGCTCGCGCAGGTATGCTGGCTGAGCCATGTCCGTCAATCATTCAGCCGCAGGTTCAAACCCGTTGCATTCAATGATACACGAAGACAAAAATGAACCGCAGTGTTCCGAGCTGACGCGCCGGAATTTTCTGCAGCTCGTCGCCCTGGGAAGCGCGGCGGCGATGACCGGTCCAACCTTTGCCAGCGCCGGGCCAAAGCCAGCTCCGTTGGCTGCTCGTGCCAAGGTCAAGCCGTTCGACCTGGACGAGGCGACGATTGCCGAATTCCAGGCCGGCATGAAATCCGGCAGATACAGCTCGCTGTCCCTGGTCAAAAAATACCTGGCCCGCATCGAACAAATTGACAAACACGGTCCGGCAATCAACGCGGTGATTGAAATCAATCCAGACGTCATCGCCATCGCACGGGCGCTCGATGAAGAACGCAAGGCCAAGGGTCCGCGCGGGGCCCTGCACGGGATTCCCGTCCTCATCAAGGACAACATCGGCACTCACGACCGTATGACGACGACCGCCGGGTCGCTGGCGCTGGCGGGTTCGATTCCGCCGTGCGATTCTTTCGTCGCGCAAAGGCTTCGCGAGGCCGGGGCGGTGATTCTCGGCAAGACCAACCTCAGCGAGTGGGCCAATTTTCGGTCAACGCATTCCACGAGCGGCTGGAGCGGGCGCGGCGGACTGACGCGGAACCCGTATGCGCTGGACCGCAATCCTTCCGGCTCCAGCTCCGGCTCGGCGGTGGCGGTAGCGGCGAACCTTTGCGCTGTGGCGGTCGGCACCGAAACGGACGGTTCGATCGTTTCGCCTTCGTCAACCAACGGCATTGTGGGAATCAAACCGACGCTGGGACTGATCAGCCGCGCCGGCATCGTTCCCATCGCGCACAGTCAGGACACTGCCGGTCCGATGGCGCGCACCGTTACTGATGCGGCGATCCTGCTCGGTGCGTTGACCGGCGTGGACCCGCGCGACGACGCGACCAACGCCAGCGAAGGAAAGTCGCATCCGGATTACACGAAGTTTCTTGACCCGAAGGGACTCCGGGCCGCCCGCATCGGCGTGGCGCGGAATTTTTTCGGATTCCACGAGAGAGTGGACCAGCTGATGGAGGCGGCGATTGAAGAAATGCAAAAACTCGGCGCGATCATGGTGGATCCGGCGGACATCCCGACGAAAGGAAAGTTTGGCGGCTCCGAGTTCGAGGTGCTGCTCTACGAGTTCAAAGCGGACCTGAACGCCTATCTTGCCTCGCTCGGCTCCGATGCGCCCATGCGTTCGATGAAAGAGCTCATCGAGTTCAATGAGCAAAACCGGGAGAGGGAAATGCCCCACTTCGGTCAGGAGATTTTTCTCAAAGCACAGGCAAAAGGACCGCTCACGGACAAAGCCTATTTGGATGCTCTCGAAAAAAACCGCCGGTTGGCGCGAGACGAAGGAATAGACGCAGTGATGAACCAACATCAGCTCGACGCGATTATCACGCCCACTGCCGGGCCCGCCTGGATGACGGACCTGGTGAATGGGGATCACGAGACGGGTGGCAGTTCGGGGCCGGCCGCGGTGGCCGGGTATCCGAGCATCACCGTGCCGGCGGGAGAGGTGTCGGGTTTGCCGGTGGGTATCTCGTTCTTTGGTCGCGCCTATAGCGAACCAACGCTGCTCAAGCTGGCGTTCGCCTTCGAACAAGCAACCAAGGCACGCAAACCGCCGCCGTTCCTGTGGACAGCCCAGAGTTGACAGGCGAAACGTTTTGGCGTTTAACTCTGCCCATTCCTATGAAAATTTTTTTCCTGATGACCTCCCTCGCCGCCTTCGTTTTCGCCTCAACACCGCCGATGGCGGAAGCTGCTCCTGCCAAATCAGGAAAGCCTGCCGTCCATGTCCGGGCTGTGCACCACCAAAAACCAAAACGGCACGTCAAAAAGGTGGTAAAGAAACATGGCCGCAAGGCGCCGCAGAGCCGACGGAAGTAGCTGTTCCCCTGAACGTTTTTTCCGTGATTTGTTAAAGTTCAAATCCCCGCGCGTTGATGCGCCGGGGACTTTTTTGTGGCCAGCTGCCGGCCGTCGTGCGACCCGGCTCGTCTGCATCGAATGAAGCGCTTGTTTGACCTCCCCGCGCGAGCGTTGCTGGCCGCGGGGTTACTCGGCGTTTCGCTCCTTCACGCCGGCGGCGAACTGGCGCGTGGTGAGCGCGGCATCGTGGCGACGGTCCATCCACTGGCGACCGACGCTGCGGTCGCTGTTTTTAAAAAGGGAGGCAACGCGATTGACGCGGCGGTTGCTGCGGCCCTGACGCTCGGAGTCGTGGACGGCCACAACTCGGGCATCGGCGGCGGCTGTTTCATGTTGATTCGGCTTGCTGATGGGACGTTGGTCGCCATCGATGGTCGTGAAACTGCGCCTCGGGCGGCGACCCGCGACTTGTTCGTGCGGAACGGCCAAGCGGTACCGGAACTCAGTCTGACCGGTCCGCTGGCGGCGGGTGTGCCGGGGGCCTTGGCGGCTTACGACCATGCGGCGCGCCGTTACGGAAAACTTTCGCTGAAAGAGTTGCTGCGGACCGCCGCGGAAATCGCCGAGCAAGGTTTCTCTCTCAACCGCCATTATGCCGGGCGGTTGGCTGCCAGCGCGAAGGAACTGAGCATGTTTGAAGCCTCGCGCTCCGCTTTCCTGAAATCGGACGGTGAACCGTGGAAGGCGGGGGAAATCCTGCGCCTGCCTGACCTGGCGAATACTTATCGCGCGATTTCGGAGTATGGCATCGACTGGTTTTACCGCGGCCAATTTGCTCGGGCCAGCGGCGATTGGATGAGAAGCAATGGCGGCCTGCTGACGGTCGAAGATTTTCGTGACTATCAGATAAAGCTTCGCGAACCGGTCATTACGACTTATCGCAGTTATCAAATCCTTGGCTTTCCGCCGCCCAGTTCGGGCGGCGCGCACGTCGCCCAAATCCTGAACATCCTGGAAAACTTCGACCTCAAGAAGATGGGCGTGAACTCGGCGGATTTCATTCATGTGGTGACCGAAGCGATGAAATTCGCCTTTGCTGACCGCGCTTATTGGCTCGGCGACCCCGACTACGCCAAAGTGCCGCGCGGCCTCGTCTCGAAACCATACGCGGCGAAACTCGCGAGACAAATCCGGATGGACCGCGTCGTGCCGGTGGCACAGCACGGGACACCGGAACGTGCCGGCGAAGACATTTTCAACAAACACACGACGCATTTCTCCACCGCCGATGCGGAGGGGAATTGGGTCGCTTGCACCGCGACCGTGAACACCTCGTTCGGCTGCAAGGTGGTCATCCCTGGAACGGGCGTGGTGTTAAACAATCAAATGGACGATTTCTCCGCGCAACCCGGCGCCACTAATTATTTCGGTCTGATCGGCGCGGAAGCCAACGCCATCGCGCCCGGCAAACGCCCGTTGTCCAGCATGAGCCCGACGATTGTGTTGAAAGACGGCAAACCGGTTCTGGCCGTGGGCGCGGCCGGAGGCCCGACCATCATCAGCCAAACCGTTCTCGCGATCATTGACACCATTGATTTCGGCATGGACCCGGCCGCGGCGCTTGCTCAGCCGCGCTTTCATCACCAATGGAAGCCGGACGAACTCGTTGTCGAAAAACGCATCAGCGAAGAGGTGTTGCGCGAACTGGAAAAGCGAGGCCACAAACTCAAACGCGTTGACTCGCTCGGTGCAGCCCAGGCCGTCGGCACGAATCCCCATGGGCGCGGTTTCCTCGGCGCGCACGATCCGCGCGTGGAAGGCAAAGCGGCCAGTTGGTAGTGTCCTCAATTGGTGGCGGCGGTGCTGCTGCACCGCCGTGCGCCGCGGCATCGACGGCGCTGTCGCGGTCAGATGCCCCCGCGCCACTGCTTGTATCTTCACGCCAGCCGCCCGCGCTTCTTT
>QHPA01000371.1 GCA_003218935.1 Verrucomicrobiota bacterium | reverse complement strand
GCAACGCAGGCCGCATGCCTGTCTGTCCGGCGGGCGGCGCAACGGCGACAAACTTTACTGACAGCTATTCCATCAATGCGGTTACCAACACACCTACTTGTAAAGTTGTCCCATCTGTTCATGTACTGCCATGGACAGAACTGCCGGCACGTGGTGAAGATCGCCAACGTCAAGAGCAAACTCAGGGTGATGCAAGTCAGCAATAGGACACAAATGGCTATGTTTGGGACAATCCCTCCGTATGATCCGAATTACACCTGGAGAATTTTGTCGAAATTAAGCATGGCATTTGGTCTGCTAAGTGTTACCTGTGCGGTTTGCAGAAGGCAATCAGTGAACAAAACAGCAGTATTAAACTAAACCCGCCTTTTGCGTTGTTCACGCCGCGCGTTTGAACAAGACAGAAAGACAGTATATGCAGATCAAGAAAAACCTAAAGTTCGGCTTCACGCTCGTGGAAATCATGATCGTGGTGGCCATCATCGGGCTGTTGGCGGCGATCGCGATTCCCAATTTCGTGAAAGCGCGCCAGACCGCCCAGCAAAATGCCTGTATCAACAACCTGCGACAGATTGACAGCGCCAAGCAGCAATGGGCGCTGGAGACCCGTCAGGCCACCAACGCCACTCCAACGGAGACCGATATTGGTCCGTATCTGGGCAGGGCGGGCAGCACGGCGGGTATGGGCTGTCCCGCAGGCGGCGCTAACTCGACGAACTTCACCGCCAGCTATAACATCAATGCGGTGAGTACGGCTCCCACTTGCAAGATCCTGACCACTCACGTGCTCCAGTAACGACTGCTCCGGTTTAACAACAAAGGCTTGGGAAGTTCTCCCAGGCCTTTTTTGTTTTGAAATCGCTTCATGGCCCGAATTCGCGCCGGGCGTCGTCTTCATTTCGTTCGAAAAGAATGAGCCTTAAGACGGCAGATGAACGCGGATAGGTCCTTTCCGGGAGAGATTTCCCCGAAAAATTTCGCGCATTGAAGGCTCGACGATTCCAGAGATGCTCCCACGAATTGGCTCGCCAGGCAATTGAGACCTCGTATTCTATCCGAACAAACGCTTTCGTTAAAGCGTCATGTCCTATCGGGTGCTGGCGCATTGCCCTGCTGGCAAATGGACCAAGCGAATCTGTTTGGCATGAAGCCTATCTTGAAGATCGAAGACCTGGTTGTGGAGTATCGGACCCGCGAGTTCGGACAGAGAGTGAAAATTGCGGTCAATCGCCTGAGTCTGGAAGTCTTTTCCGGAGAGGTGTTCGGCTTTTTAGGCCCGAACGGCGCGGGCAAAACC
Organism: Verrucomicrobiota bacterium; assembly: GCA_003218935.1. Classification (GTDB taxonomy): domain Bacteria; phylum Verrucomicrobiota; class Verrucomicrobiia; order Limisphaerales; family AV2; genus AV2. Next base: position 6,230 of record QHPA01000371.1, on the reverse strand, counting down.
ACCACCATGAATGTGCTCCTGGGGTTTGTCCCGGCCACGCGCGGCGCGGCTTATGTTTTTAATGTGAATGTGCGCGATCCGATCGCCCGCCGACGGATTGTTTTATGCGCGAATTTTTCGCATTCCCCGCGCCGAAGTCGGGCGCCGCATTGATGAGGTGTTGAAACTGGTGGAGCTGGATGCCGCCCGCAAACGGCCGATCAAGACCTACTCCAAGGGAATGCAGCAGCGGGTTGGCCTGGCACAGGCGCTGATCAACGACCCCGACCTGCTGATTCTCGACGAACCAACCAGCGGCCTGGATCCCATCGGACGCATGAAAGTGCGCGAGATCATTCAGCGTTTGAAGCAGACCGGGAAAACCGTTTTCTTTTCATCGCACGAGTTGGGTGAAGTGGAGACCGTTTGCGATCGGGTGGCCATCCTGTATCAGGGCGAACTCAAGGCCATCGGACGGGTCTCCGAACTGGTGGAAAAATACCAATGCAATCTCGAGCAAGCCTTTCTGAAGGTAGTTGGGTACAATTCCGGGCGATGAACCAGTTGGTGTGGAGCGCAACGGCCGTGCTTCGAGAGACTCACGCCCTGGAACGGAGCGCGGCTCTCCCCGGCCGCAGTGCGTGGGTGAATAGCCAGGGAGGCTGCCGATGAGCAACGCCCTGGCCGTCGCGTCCGTGGTCGTCAAGGAGCTTTACCGGCGGAAGGATTTTTACGTCCTCTTTGTGCTGACGGCGGTCATCACGCTGCTGATGGGCTCGTTGACTTTTTTTGCCTGTTGCTGATCTGGATTTCGGCGTTGGTCATTGCCGTTGGCACCTCCGCGCGGCAAATCCCTTCCGAGCGGGAGAACCGGACTGTCTTTCCGCTGCTCGCCAAGCCGATTACCCGCGGCCAACTGATTGCCGGCAAATTTCTCGGCTGCTGGCTGGCGTGCGGGCTGGCGTTGATCGTGTTCTACCTTTTCTTCGGAGTCATCAGTGTGTCGCGGGAACATCAATTGCCGATGGCGAGCTACTTTCAGGCGCTTTGGCTGCATTGGTGGATGCTGGGGGTGGTTGTCGCTATGGCGCTGCTGGGGTCGGTGTTGTTTGCTGCGCCGTCGTCCAACGCCACCATTTGCCTGCTCCTGATTTTGGGCATTTTGTTATTGGGCCGGCACCTGAACAAGGTGGCCGTCCAACTGGCCGAACCTATGAGTACTGTCGTGTATGTCGTTTACTTTGCTGTTCCACACCTGGAACTGTTTGATGTCCGCGATCTGGTCGTTCACAATTGGGACCCAATTAACTGGCTGGTCTGCGTCGGCGCAACGTTCTACGCCGCGGCTTATGCGATTTTTTTCCTGTTCGCCGCCTGGCTGGTTTTCCGCCGACAACCGCTGGTCTGAAATTGTCATGCCTGCACCGTCCCTCATCCTGGCGCTGCTGTTTGTCGTTTGTTTTACGCTCGCGACCTGGTTGCAGCCCTGGCACCAGCGTTGGGCGGGCGGCCGCGCTCAATCAAGCAGTTTGCTTGACATCGTAATGGGTGATAGCCGACAGCTTTTTGCCAACCATTTTTTTACCAAAGCCGACGTTTATTTTCACAGTGGTTATTATCCTTCGGTCTTTGATCAGGCAATTGGCGGCGCTCCGCACATGACCGCCGCCAAAGACGCAGCGACTGAGACAGACGAGGAACACGGGCGCGAACATGCTGAAGAAACCGGGTTCCTGGGGCGGCCGCGCGATTGGATCGACAGGTTCAGCCGCAATTTTTACCCGTCGCGCCATTCGCATTTGGATAGCCCGGGGGAGGCGCGCGAAATTCTTCCCTGGCTGCGCATCGCCGCCGACCTCGAACCACACAAAGTCGAAACTTACACCGTCGCCGCCTACTGGCTGCGGCAGCACCTCAACAAAGTGGATGAAGCGGAACAGTTCCTCCGCGCAGGCTGGCGGGCTAATCCGGACAGTTACGAAATCCTGTTCGAGTTGGGCCGGGTTTTTGACGAAAACCGCCGCGACTTCCAGCGCGCGCGCAACGTCTGGGAACTGGCCCTGCGCAAATGCCACGAGCGTTCCGCCCGGAACGGCAAGCAGGACGATTTCATCCTCGAGCAAATCCTCACTCATCTGGCCCAACTGGAGGAGCGGGAAGGTTATTGGGAAAAAGCCATCGGCTATCTTGAGAAGCTGAAAGCCGTCTCTCCCCACCCCGATCTGATCCAACAACACATCGAGGAGCTGAAGCGGAAAGCGGTCGCGCCTTCTGTGCCGAATAACTCCGTATCGCCTCAAGCCGGCAAACGCTAATCACTTCGCCGGTTCATCTCAGGGGAAGCCTGTGGCGAAGGGACGGCGGAGTCTGGAACCGCCGAGAGTTCCCCACAGGCTCTTTTCGGGCCTGCCCATGCGGCTTTGCGTCGATCAGGGTTTAACGTCATCGACGCTGGAGACATCGAGATTGTCGAATTGTGCGCCGTGCCAGCCGCTGCCAATCCCGACCATACCGGACCTGAATGTTGCGTCTTGAATTTCGGCAACTTGCTTGTTGTCGATCAGTACGCGGATGACTTCTGCGGAAAATTTCAGGCCGACCCGGTGCCATTGGTTCGGCGAAAAGGAGGCCTTTCCCGAACCGATGATTGTTTTTGGATCCTGGCTATTCCCTTTGATGTTCCTTACCAGGTCAAGTTGCCATTCGCCGTTCTCGCTCACCTTCAGCCAGTATCCGTTTGGTGGATGCAACGATTGAGGGATTCTCCCCACGCGACCAAACAGCGAAACAAACCCTGCCTTCTCAATCAGGCTGTCCACGCTGACTTCGTAGTCCGTCCAGTTCGATGTGCCCAGGAAAGTCTCCGGTGCGGGGTTGAAGTGACCGGGCCATTCGATGCCCTTCTGCGCGATCACTTGGCGCAGTGCGTTGCCCAGTCCGTCGGCGCGCTTCACGACTTCGAAAATGCCTGCCTGGTCGGCAAAATAACGCGGCGAGGCGCCCGCTTGGTAGCTCTCGAAATCCTCCCGATAAGGAAATGGAAATGGTTTCGCCGGTGGCACCATCGAGGTGCCTTTGCGCTGTCCGGTGGTCGTCGTCAGCGAGTAAATGCTATGCGCGTCTGCGCTGATCTCGAACACCCCGTTCCGCGGCCGAATCACCCCAACTTCGGCGAACTGCTGCTTCGCATTCGTGCGCCAGACGTGCAGCGGTTTGCTCCCCAAAACGCCCTCCACCTGGAAAGAGAGCGTCTGCGGATTTTCGGCATCCATCGTTTCGATGACCACGCTGTAGTCCTCGCCACCCGGCGATAGCAGTGACACAATACTGCCCCCGTCGATCAGCACGCACGCACGATCAAGATATTTCCAGCCCGGCTGCGCGAATTGGGTCGTGTGCGCTGTGATCCAGACGGTTGGCGGGACTTCGTAGCGCCCCGACCAGGGCGTGTTGGCGCGCATGATTCCTGAGCCGGGAACGGGCAGGTTGTCGTAATAAGAAGTGACCGCGCTCCAAATCTCGGTCTTCGTGATCTTCCCGATCACATAGTTGCGATTGCAGATGCGCGCCAACTCCATCGCGCTCGTCCAGTTGGCGTGCCATGGGCCGTCTTCACTCGACCAGAGGGGTTTTCCCAAGCCCTTCGCCTCGGGTGTGCTCTCGAACTTCGGATAATGCGCGCCAACAGCATGAATGGCCTCGCTGAGGTCGTGGTCTTTGAGCATTTCGCTCGCGATGACCCATCCTCGTCGGTGCGTTTCATCGGCTGCCACGATTTTTACGCGCTTGAGCCCGCCCGTATCGAGCGTGCGGCGAAGGAGTTTGATCCACGTGAGGTCAGGGGCGACCTCGTTCCAGACGCCGGTGTAATCAATGTTCAACCCGTGGACGCGTTTGGCGCCCTGAATGAATTTCGCGATGTAGTCCGCCATATCCTGCGAATAGAATTCGCCGCCGCCGACCCAATACGGCGCACCCCAGGCCAAACAATCCAGAAGAATGCCCGGATTCCGTTGTTTCGCCTCCTTCATGAGCCACCACTCGTAGCCGCGCGTGTAGTTCTCTTCCTCGTGTGTATGCATGTGGCTGGGCTCGCAGCCGTCGGCCGAGTTCACGTCCCCGCCGATTTCCACCTTAAGATGTTGAAAGCCCGCGCCGAAGTTCGGCTTGAAGAGATAGTCCAAAATCTCGCTGCGTTGTGGCTCGGCATAATCTATGAGCAAACGCGAGGAGGCACCCGCGCTCACTGCGCCGATGCCTTCGAAGGTTCGTCCCTCATGTTTGGCATCCACCATGATGGTTTCTGTTTTCTGGCCGGCCCCTGTTCATGAGAGTGCCGGACCGTGAGCGAGAGCGGTCCTGAAAAACCGACATTGCCAGCACTATACAGGCTGCGCCGCCTGAGGCACGTGCAAAATGACCTGCCAACCTGGCCAGCCGTTGATCAGTCTGTCCCGGAGCCGGCAAACGGACTGGCCTTCGCAAGGTCTTCGTTCCAGCTTCGCTGGCGGACGAAGCCCGCCAGACAGCCGAACAGCGTGATCCAAGAAATGGTTATGCCAGCGAGAAAGTTCCTGTCCTGATAAACCAATTGCACCTTGTGCTGTCCGGCCGGGACTTGCAGGGCTTGGAACGCGTGATTCGCGCGCCATAGACGAGTGGGCTGGCCGTCCACGTACCCCGTCCAACATGGGTAGAAGGTCTGGGCCGCCACCACGATGCTCGGCTGCTCGGCCTCGATCTCCAACGTCACGCGATGCGCGGAAAATTGGCGATGAACAATGCGCGGCTCAGTTTGGTTGGTAGCCGTGATAAACGGTTTGGCTTCCCTGGGCAGATAGACAACCTCGCGCGGTTTGAAGGCTGGTTCCAGCAACAGGTCCGCAGAAGCGTTGGCATCAACGAAAACGGGCTTCTGGCCCGCAGTCAGCAGCGGCATATACGTGGGACGGGCTTGCCAATCGAAGAGTTTTCCCGGAGCCGTAATCTGACAAACCCCTAAAAAATCCGCAAGGTCTGGCACGTAATTGGTCGATATGTAAGGGATCCCTCGCGCCATAAATTCTTTGTCAAAGTAATTCTGCGGCAGGATGTTTGTTGAAAAGTATAACATCGCGCGCGTTTCGTATTCCTCCTTTACATAGAGAGAATAGAACCCATCGACGTTCGGCAAGCCATCGAGTAAATTGAGATCTAAGAATTGACCCAGCCGGGCGCCCAGGTAGGTGTTGAAGGGATCAGAGAGCATGGTGAAATGAAATCGGAACCTGGCGCTGAAACTGACCATCGCCCTGGATTCACCCAATTTCGGTTTTGGCCTTAAGTCCTGCAGCGGTTGGAGTCCGGGTTCGTAAACGGTCCGTGCCACCGTGGGATTCTGGGGGGCAGTGTGGGTTGCAACGTCCAGCCAGACGACTAACAGCAGAATGAAGCCGAATACGCCTTGCTTCCGCAAATTTTCTATGCGGCTGAGGCGATAAACGACTCCGACAATCAACGACAACAGGCCCGCCCGCTCCAAACCATTGCGGACCGTGGTAGCCCAGCTTTCCTCCCCTGCCGGATAATAGACTGCGAACCAGACAATAAGAAAGATCAAGGCCAGCATCGTCACCCATAGCGCGCTGAAAAAGCGCCAACTGCTGGAGCTGTCTTCGCCGGTTTCGCACAAGAGCTTTCGCACCCCACAAGCCGCGAGTAACGGAACTGCGAAGGTTGTCAGCATGACGAATTTAACCGGGTAACGCATGAATCCGAGCTGAGGGAGAATTCGTCGCAAGAATCCGTACACATACCCGGCGTCGCCCAACGCCAAAATCAAGCCGAGGGCGGCTATTCCGCCCAGCAACCGGATCTTCCATCCGCGCAGCCGGGCGACGGCGAACAACGCCAGCGCGAGCACACCGATGCCCAGATAATAGGAGGAGGTCAGCGTTTGGCCGGATTGCATGTACGGCCCCGCAGTGGTTTTGGAACAATAAAATAATGGCACCAGGAGATTAGCCCAGCCCGTAGGCGGCATGGACCACCCGCTGGTGCTGTAGCTGGCATCGCGCTGAGAGTGCAGCAGGAATTCGAAGAAGGGAAATAATTGAGCGGCAGACAAGCCACTGATTGTCAGAACCAGCAACAGGAATCTCTTGAGCAGCGTCCAGGGTGGCAGTTTTCCGAACACACAGTGGCCGATCCACAGGGCACCCGCCATCAACCAGGTGGTTAGAATAACCTCCGGGGGCCCCGCTAACATCTGG
>QHPA01000370.1 GCA_003218935.1 Verrucomicrobiota bacterium | reverse complement strand
GAGCAAGGAACTCAATTCCTGGTTCTGAGCTGCTCCGGTTGCGCTTCCGCAGAGCCGTATCCTTCTCAGAACGATCTCACCGTTGAACCCAAACCAATGCAACAGACAAGCCCAATCTTCAAATACTCAAAGAATTCCACTTTTGATCTAACAATTCTTCCGGTTTTGATCTAACCCCGACACGAAATTATTCGTGGCAACACTTCGTTCAAGCGGCGCGGCGGCCAAACGCTGCGAAGATTACAAATACACCAGGATTTTGTACCTTTGAATGAATTGCCAAACCCGAGTTACTCGGTAAAGTGCGACCATGACAATCCCAATAATGCTCCTTCTGGTTTTGGTCGGACTGATTGTTGTTGCCGGCCTTTGGTTGATGGCAACCTACAATGGTCTGGTGACGTTACGCCAAACCGTCAAAAACGCATGGGCGCAAATTGACGTGCAACTCAAGCGTCGCCACGATCTTATTCCAAACCTCGTAAACACAGTCAAAGGGTACGCCGCGCACGAGAAGGAAACCTTCGAACGCGTCATCAACGCTCGCGCCAGAGCCACCAGCGCCACGTCGCTGGCGGAAGTCATCAAGGCCGAAGGCGAACTCAGTTCAGCGCTCGCGCGACTGCTTGCTGTTTCGGAGTCCTATCCGGAATTGAAAGCGAACCAGAACTTTCTTTCACTCCAGGAAGAACTGACGAGCACTGAAAATCGAGTCGCCTATGCACGCCAGTTTTATAACGACTCAGTCACCAAGCTAAACACGCAAATCCAGACTTTTCCGACCGTTGTCATTGCTGGAATGTTCGGGTTCAAAGAGGAACCGTTCTTCGAAACGCCGAGCGAGGAGAAGGAAGCGCCTGGAGTTCAGTTTTAGAAAGAACTTCGTCCAACAACACCTCCTCAGCGTCTCGATACCTTCATGCGCCTGCCCGGTCTCTGCGCCAGCGCCCTTGACACCCCCCCCTTCACTGATAAGCTCTCGCACTCCGTGAAAAACGGGCCGTTTGGCGCGCATGTTCCGCGCCCGGACACGGTGGTTTTTGACCACGTCAACTTGAACTGAATCATCGCATGAAACGTCAATATCAACCGTCGAAGATTCGCCGCAAACGGCAGCACGGCTTTTTGAGCCGCAATTCCACCCGCAGCGGGCGGGCCATTTTGCGGAACCGTCGTCGCCTGGGCCGCAAGCGCCTCACTCCGGCCTGATCTTTCTATGGCGGCCGAACGGCCTTCACTGCGATTGCCTCAGTCAATGCGCCTCAAACACTGGCGCGACTTCGCCGATCTCAGGCGCCAGGGCCATCGCCTGGCCGGTGGTTGCTTGATTGCCAATTGGAAAACGTTGCCGGCCGGATCGGTTTCGCGGGTCGGCATCATCACCGTTCGCAAACTCGGCTCTGCGGTGGTACGCAGTCGCGCGCGCCGTTTGCTGCGTGAGACGTTCCGGACGCATCAGCACCACTTGCAGCAACCGGTGGCGATGGTGCTGGTGGCGCGATCATCCATTGTCAGCAAATCGTTGCCTGAAGTGGAATCTGATTTTTTGTGGGCCATGCGGCGGGCGAAGTTATTGAAATAACCGTGAGTCCGACTCAATTCATTTTGATTTCGACGGTGCGAGTGTATCGCTGGGTGCTCTCTCCGACGAAAACGGCCCTGTTCGGCTCGCTGGGAAGATGCCGTTTCACGCCGACCTGCTCGCAATACGCCCTCGAAGCGATTCAGCAACACGGCTCGCTGCGCGGAAGCTGGCTGGCGGCGCGGCGAATCTGCCGTTGCCACCCGTGGGGCGAGTCTGGCCACGACCCCGTGCCAGAGAGAAGTTCCAGACCCCAAACTTCAGATTCCCAATCGCAAGATTTGCCTGCTGACGGTTTGCGAAAGGAAATGACGCACCGCTTCCCCGGCGCGGGTTGCAGCCGCAACCGCTGAATTCGCCCCAATGGACCGCAAATCTGTCATCGTCCTCGTCATCTCGTTCATCCTGCTGATGATCTGGTATCCGCTGATGAACCGGCTTTATCCACCGCAGCCGATTCCGCAGACGACAAATTCTGTCCCCAGCGCGGCGAACCCGACTGCCGCCGACACAGACGCGTCTGCGACCGCCTCGGGCGTCTCCACGTCCGGCGTCCAGGCAGGCGCGCTCGTCAAGGCGGACTCTCCCGAAGAACTGGTCGTGGTGGAGAACGACAACGTCCGTTGCACGTTCACCTCGCACGGCGGCGGGTTGAAGCTCGTTGAACTTAAGAATTATCCGGAGTCGGTCGCTTGCCGCGTCAAGAAGGGCTCTCCGACCGAGAAGGTCGCGACACTCAATACCAAAGCGCTGGCGCCCGCGTTCGCCTTGATCGGCAGCGAGGCGCTGCAAGGGGACGGCAATTTCACTCTCACCAGAACGAACGGGGGCGTCCGCGCTGAAAAGACGCTGCCGAGCGGCCTGCGAGTGGTGAAGGAGTTTCGGCTCGGCACAAATTATCTGCTTACCGCGGCCCTGCGACTGGAAAACCCCACCCGCGAGCCGGTTCAATTGCCGGCGCAGGAATTGGTGGTTGGCACGGCCACGCCGCTTGGCCCAGGCGACAGCGGCGTCCAGATGGCGATGGAGTGGTATGACGGCTCGAAAGTGCAGAGTGTGAGCGAACCGTGGTTCGCGAATCGCACCCTCGGATGTTTTCCTGGTACACCCCGGACAGAATATCTTGCCGGCTACACGAACGTAATCTGGGCCGCGGTGTACAATCGGTTCTTCACGATGGTAGCCGTCCCTGCCACGAACCTCCCCGCGCCACAGGTCGCGGCCCGTCGGATCAATCTGCCACCGCCCAGCGCGGACGAAATCGTGGCGACTCCGAAAGCGATCACAAACCAGTTCGGCATCCAGACCGCTTTCCTCTATCCCGAAATGACTTTGGCGCCTAACCAGAGCGTCGAGCGACGCTTCGATTCGTTCGCCGGTCCCAAAGAATACAAAACACTGGACCGCCTGGCCGCGAAGTTGGGCAATAACGTGGATCTGGTGATGGGCTTCGGCGGGTTCTTCGGCTTCTTCGCGAAACTGCTGTTGCTCTCCATGAACGGTCTTCACGCCCTCGGGCTTCCCTACGGCTTCGCCATCGTCGCCATCACCGTCGTCATTAAGCTCGTCTTCTGGCCGCTCACCCAGGCGAGCACCCGGTCCATGAAACGGATGCAGGCATTGCAACCCCAGGTGAAAGCCATTCAGGAAAAATACAAAGACGACCCGATGAAGATGCAGAAAAAGATGGGCGAGCTTTGGAAGGAACACAAAGTGAATCCGGCCATGGGCTGCCTGCCAATGCTGATCCAGATCCCGTTCTTTTTCGGCTTTTACCGGATGTTGCAAAGCGCCATCGAACTGCGCGGCGCCAGCTTTCTTTGGGCCTGCGATTTGTCCCAGCCGGACACGGTTTGGATCGTTCCCGGTTTTAACTTTCCCCTCAATCCACTCCCGCTCATCATGGGCGCGACACAACTCTGGCAGATGCGCCTGACGCCGCCTTCGCCCGGCGTCGATCCCGTGCAACAGAAAATGATGCAATACATGCCGTTGATCTTTCTCTTCATCCTCTAC
>QHPA01000072.1:27320-37866 GCA_003218935.1 Verrucomicrobiota bacterium | reverse complement strand
TCGTGCATAAGCCTCGGCCAAGGCCGCCTGGCAAGTGTTGAAGGCCTCCACGGTTCGTCCCATGGCATCCAGCACGATGGATTTGAGTCTCAGGCCGGTAATGTTGGTCGGGTAAGCGGCCAACAATAGATTGAGCTGATCGAGCGCAAGAGTGTTGTTGCCCAGGAATGAGTAGTATTGTGCCAACTGGCCATATTTGTTCTCCGCCTGAGCTTCTGAGAGCGACGCGGGCTCGTCCAGAATTTGCAGGTCCGCCGGGACTGAATCGGCTACGCCGTTCCACGCGTCGGGAAGTGTCACGTTTGTGGTATTCAGCGAGACCTCAGCGGTGTATTGTCCGGTTGAAAGGAGAGAGGTCTGTTCCGGAGCCAGCCACCAATCGAGCTGCGCGTAGTGGGAAGAGTCCAGGACAATCGTATTGGATGGGTTGACCGTGGTGTGGAAGGGCCAGGTTTGAGAATCACCGTTGGCGTTGCTGATACTCAATTTTACGGCGTTGGTCCACGGCCCTGGTTCAGACGCAAGGAGAATGGGCGAGGCCGTGATGTCCGTTATCAAAGGGTGCAAAAGGACGACGCTGACCAGCAGAGGCATGCCGCGATAAATCTCAGCCGAACGCGAGTCATTGACGGAGATCGAAATGAGCGGTTCCAGATTGGGCGGATCTGATGCGCGCAGTGAAACGGTCAGCAGCATCAAAGGGAGAAGCCGGCACAGAGTCGTGAGCACAGACTTTAAGATTGCATTCGACCTTCGATTCGTTGAACGGTGAACAGAATCAGAATAAGTCTTCACAATCGGATAGCGGCTTAACGTTGGTGATCCCTGCTGGTCATGTAGAAATCGTTGACGCAAAGCTGGCTCTTGCAGTTCCCGCGCTTGGGAGCCGCATCCCCATAACGCGGTCGCCAGGGAACAGAAGGGTTTTGTGCTTTGTTGATCCCGGTTCCGTCGGGGCTCGTGCAGAGATGAATGCCGGGCAAATCGCCAATGAGATAGCGCACATGGCTGTCTGCGTGCGAACGAAAGGCAAATGCACAAAAGTACCGCATGAAACAATCCTGATCTCCGCTGTGCTGACCGCCCAAGACGCCGATCCAAATCTTGTCCACGCCATAGACCTTGTCTCCGTTCCACACGACAAGAGCGGGGGTATCGCCCTCGTAGCGCAAGTCAAGGTCCTCCGCCAGACCGGCTTCCCGCACAACGCCCCGGGCTATACCATTCTCAACAATAACGATGCGCTGCCAGGATACCTGTTCGTCAATGTCTCCGTGGTGCCAAACCGCGCAGGTGTGGGCCAATTCATGCGCTACCACGACGGCCCCCTCATAACCCTGCACCTGCCCGGTATCAAAAGGGCCTGATGTTTCGGCGTCGGCGAATGACGTGCCGTCGGAAACGTCTCTTTGCACGATGAAAATCCCGTGCTGATCCACGACGTGAGGGGCCTCGCCGCTGTGATTGAAGTTGATGATGGTCTTGGTCGGTTCGTTGCCGGACAAGCTGAAGTCGAATTCTTCGGGCCGCATTTTTGGATGCACTTCGAGTCCGCTTTGCGCTGTAAACAGCGCGATCCCAGCGGTTGAACTCAGATTGCCGATCCCGTCGGAGATGAAAAAGTCCTTCTTCTTTGGATTACCAAAAACGTGTTTGTGGTTTTCTGAAAAGCCACGGTATTCTTCGTAGAGCGTCAACCCATCGCCCTTGTGTCCATCTCCCACAGGATCGTTTTCTGAGTCATCATCGTCGGCCAGCGAAGTTACGTCGTTGTCTTCTTTCCACTTGTCGGCGATATGCGAGTTGTCGGCGCGCTTGGGCAAACGGATTTCACCAGGGGTTTTCGCAGGGTCGCCTTTGACGTAACCCACAATCTGACGGCCAGCGACTTCCGCCGTGACCTTGAGCTTGCCGTAGCTCCCGAAGTCGTACGAGGCAACCATCGCCTCAGCCTCGATCAGTCCCGATGCATCGGGGGAGGTTTCCACGGTCGCAGCATCGATCCACTCCAGGGGTTGGGCAACAAAAGGAGGCCCGTTCAACAACGGGTCAAAGCGAAGGTCGGCTTTGGAGTCTGCGAAGCTTTTTATCGGCCGGTTCATGCACACACCTGGTTCGTGAGAGACTTCAGGCAGCGTAAACCTGAATTTCGTGGCTTTGAGTTGGGGCGTTCCGCCATCCTTGGTTTGCAGTCGAGCATTAATCTGGAGCATGTTTCCGGCCTCATTCCAATTCTTCAGATTCCCTTCCGGGAGCCACTCCCCGTAGGGAATCGGTTTGGGGTAGCCGACCGGGTCCACCACCACCTCCAATTCCTCAATTTCGGCCGGGACGATGCTCCAGGTCACGAAGATATCCGAGTCCAAATAAGCCGGAAAGATGCCTGCGATCCCGAAGTCGTAGTCGGCTACGCAAGTCCGACAATCCCGGGCCCGCAGCTTTGCGGTGCCGTTGAGCTGGTATCCGACGGCTGGGAGCGGCAACGTCACGAAGTTGGTCCACCACTCGGCTTGTCCCGGACTTTTCCCTTCCCCACCGGATTTGATCGTCATTTCAGCATCGATGAATCCGGGGAAGCTAACGCTGTAGATCCCGTCCTGAGTATTCACGAAGAGGGCGGGACCTCCCGAACTGAGCAGCGGATCGGTTTCCTTGGCGGTCACTTCAAACGTAAAGTCACCACATGTTGTGGTCGCTCGCTCTCTGAGCACGACCTGTTTCGAGTCGTACGTTGTGCTGTACCAGTCACGCAAAGGAGGACTCGCGGTGTCGCCAACCAAGTGTGCTGTAACGTCCGCAGAATGCTGGTAGTTCCACAGCACCGCGCAGCCATCGGATGTCGTCCCATCGCCGCTATTCTGAAAAGAGCGCGTGAACGTGCCAACCCACGTTTTGACGAACAAAAACCGCGTCGGATCTTCCTGAGCTTCTACGCTGAGGCCGACGAAGAGGAGCACCAGCCCGATTTGCACTGAGGACACTGCCCTGCTGGCACAACTCAACCTGGGGCGACTAACGCCTGAGACTTTATCCTCCTCTGCCAGATTGTGAGCGGGACTATAAACGGAGCCACCAGCACGATGGCGCCTCGGGAACATGCCTTCTCCATAGCAGTTCTTTCCAATCAAGTCAAACCGAATCAAGTCGCTAACCCGGTACATTTGCATTTTTGCGCGGATTTTTGCAGGCGGCGCCAATGCGGAGGGGACAGGCATCTTGCCTGGCGCAGGCAGGCCGGAAACCTGGCCACTTGGGTTCCGGCTCCGCTGATGGCCAATCAGGGCAGGAAGGGAACCGAGTCCTCTCCGCAAACCAACCGGCGAATGATTTGATAAACTTCTGTCGATTCGATCTGCGGCGTGGCGACTGCCGATGGTTGGTTGCTAATGAGGATTGGCCAATCCGAAGTGCTCGCCGGACGGCAGCCGTGGGAACCTTTGACCAGCGTGGCATCGAGCGGGATCACATCCATCAACATGCGGAAGCCGAGTCTTTTCTGAAGCAATCGCCAGAGGACTCTCAGTTTCACCGCCGGGATTTTGGGATCGAGAAACAATTCCACGGGGTCGTAGCCGGGTTTGCGATGGATATCCACAGTGCGCGCGAAGTCGGGCGCCTTCGCGTCGTCGAGCCAGTAGTAGTAGGTGAACCAAGCGTGTTCGGCCGCAACCGCGATCAGGTCGCCGGCGCGCGGATGGTTGAGGCCCATTTGTTTCTTTCCCTGAGCGCCCATGAGGCCAGCCACGCCGGGCGTCCTCTCCAAAAGCTCGCGCACTTTGTTTTCCAGCGAGTGATCGTTGAGGTAAATGTGGGCCACCTGATGGTCCGCCACGGCGAAAACTCTGCTTGCGCCGCAGTCGAGCAGTTCCAGGCTGAGTTCGTCTTTGACCGTAAGCCAGCCTTTCTCGCGCAGGAGGCGGTTCAGGTGGATGGGCGTGTCCACGTTCGTGATGCCGTATTCGGAAAGGAGCAGCACTTGAACGGAGCGGCTTTGGAAGAACGAAATCAGGTCACCGACGAGGGCGTCGATTTGCCGGAGATCGCGATGAATCGCGGGATTGATTGGTCGTAGCGCAGGCTTCCCAGCCTGCGGGTTCGACGGACTTCCGGTTTCCCTGGCGACCGGGAGGTCGCCCGAACCCGCAGACAAGGATGTCTGCGCTACGGTCGGCCCGTATCGCTGAAGGTTGCAATCCAGGTGCGGCAGATAAATGAGGCTGAGCGTCGGTTGATATTTGTTTTCGATCCACTTGGCTGATTCGGCAATCCAGCGCGACGCGGCATCGGCGGCACCTCGCGGTGTGTCCACGCCGGCTGCCGGGCCCCAAAAGCACGGGAACGGGAATTCGCCTAGATCCGTTTTGATCTCAGTGCGGATGGAGTAAGGCCACGTGTAAATGTCGAACACTTTGCGGCCATCGGCGGGGTACATCGGGCGGGGCGTGATCGAGTAGTCCGCGCTCGAATACATGTTGAACCACCAAAACAATTTCGCGCAGGTGAACTGCACCTCGGCCAGTTCGCGGTTATACCAGCCGTTAGCGACGATGCCGTGCTCTGACGGAAGTTTCCCGGTGAGATAATCCGACTGCGCGGAGGAGGTGAGGGCGGGAAATGCAGGAACGATGCTTGCCTTCGCGCCGCGTTTTAGAAACTCCGCGATCCCGGGCGTGTGCTGGCCAATAAGCGGTTCGGTGAGGCCGACGACATTGATGACCGCGAGGCGTTTCATCCGGGTTTAAGTTTGACGGCGCCATTCAACCACGGATGAACACAGATGAACACGGATTTTAGTAGTGGGCTGATTTGGTGGGGCGAGACTACTGGCGAGCCGCGATGGAATTGAGAAGTGCTGGGTTTTTCGGCTCGCGGGGACGCTCGCCCCACCAGTTCTAATCAAAGCAGCCCACTCCCCGCATTTTCAACGTGTCAGGGATACGGGACGAGGCCGCGACCCCGTGTGACCGGTCAACCTCGGGCAGGCACGATCTTGCGCGCTTCCTGCGCGTGGCGGGCTTGCAGCTCGTAAATCGATTCGATCACACGTGGAAGATTCATTTCGTGCGCTTCGAAGCCCAGACCGATCGCTTTCAGCAGCGTGATCGTGAGCTGACCGCCGAGGTGTTCGCGGAATTCTTCGAGGCCTTTCAAGACCATTAAATTGTTGTCCGAGTCCACGTTCAGCAGTTCGTTGGCGAATAACTCGAATCCGAGTTTTTCGAGCAACGCCAGCACGCGGTCAGCGGAGGAGCTGTCGAGGTGGCCCATCTTCCACGAATAAATCGTGTCCAGCGCGATGCCAACGGCCACCGCTTCGCCGTGACGGATGGTGTATTCGGAAAGCTGCTCGAGTTTATGCGCGGCCCAGTGGCCGAAGTCGAGCGGCCGGGCGGAACCGAACTCGAACGGATCGCCGGACGTGGCGATGTGGTTCACGTGCAATTCGGCGCAGCGATAGATGAGCCGCTGCATGGCTTCGCGGTCGAAGTCGCGCAGCCGGTCCGCGTCACGCTCGATCACCTCGAAGAAGTTCCTGTCACGGATAAGCGCGACTTTGACGGCCTCGACATAGCCGTTCCGCTTGTCACGCGGCAAGAGCGACGCGAGCAAATCGAAATCGTTAATGACGGCAAACGGCGGAGCGAACGTGCCGATGAAGTTCTTTTTGCCAAAGGCGTTGATGCCGTTTTTCACGCCGACACCGGAATCGGCCTGGCTCAGCGTGGTGGTGGGAATCCGCAGATGCCGGCAGCCGCGATGGGCCGTCGTCGCCGCCAGGCCGACCATGTCGAGAATCGCGCCGCCCCCAACCGCAACGACGTAGGAATGACGGTCGATATGGTAGCGGTCGATGTGTGAGTGAATTTCCGAGACGTGGAAATAGGAGTTCTTCGTGCGTTCGCCCCCTTCGATGACGAACGGAGCGCAGACCAGTTTCAGGGGATCGGAGAAAGCAGAAAAGTAAGCTTCGATATTGCGGG
The DNA here is from genome assembly GCA_003218935.1 of Verrucomicrobiota bacterium. Lineage (GTDB taxonomy): Bacteria > Verrucomicrobiota > Verrucomicrobiia > Limisphaerales > AV2 > AV2. Next base: position 31,885 of record QHPA01000072.1, on the reverse strand, counting down.
CCAGTTCCGGCCGCGCTCGAGCCAGGGATTCATCGAGCACTACGAACACTTTGTGCTGCTCCTTGTTCTCGGCGTTGGCCAGCACCTCCTTGAGCACCGGATTGGCAGGATCAAACACGCGGCGCGTGAAATAAACGCGATGCCGATAGCCGAGCTGAATGGCGCGCTCAATAAGGTCCATTGTCGTAATGTGGAACTTTGGACGATGAAATTCGAGTTTTATTTAAGCAGGAAGACACGAATTTCACGAATTGCCGCCGATTGACAAAGGCCCTGAACCCGATTCGTGAGCATTCGCACAATGCGTCTCAACGGGCGGTGGTGGTGCAGTTTGGCGGGGTGATGCTTCCCATGAACCGGGTGGGGCGAGACTCCGTCGAGCCCTGATCTCCAATGGATACAAATTAGGGCTCGACGGAGTCTCGCCCCACCGTTCATGGCCCCAACGCACGTCCAGTTCTTGGAGGTGTTCGCTCTCCATGAATCGTTCGAGTCGTTCGGGAAAGAGCAGCGTTTGGTGCCGACTGCTGCCGCAGATGTGGTTCAGGCTTGAGAAAAACGCGCGAATCGGCTAACGGTTCAATCAAATGCAGGACTTTTCACACGGACTCGCGCGGACTGCCGTGTCCGCACGAATCAAGTCCAGGGAATACTCACCGAAAACAACGAGCACCCGTTGGCTTCAGGCGCGCCGATTCGTTCTCGCCCTGTTCGCGACCTTTATGCTGTCGTTAGCGCCCACCCGCGCAGCCAACGACGAGCCGCCCAAAAAAACGCTGTTCCTGCCGAAGAGTCCGCGGGCGGCGGCGTACGTTCTCAGCCGGCTCTCCAACAAGGAACTGATCGAAGCGCCGCGCGGCGAGTTCGTTTACATCGCGCTGCTGGAACGCAAAGGACTGGACAGGAAATATCGCATCGAAGCGCTGGAGGGCCTCGCCAAAACCCGAAACACCGACACGTTGACGGAACTGCTCAAAGGCATTCAGGACCTCGACGCGAAAGGCGACGAAGCGGAGCTGGTGTTGCGCGATCTCGCCGCGCTGTTGCTCCAAATCAGAACTGGCGACCTCGCCGCCAGGCGCACCGACCTGGAAAAATTGGCGAGCGAACCACAACTGGCGTTGACCCGCCAGCTTGGTTACGCGGCGCTCATCACCGCTGATGCGTCCGCGGACAAAATCTGGCAAACGGCCGAGGCCGATCCGGCGAAGCTCGCGGACCTCGTGCTTTCTGTTCCGCTCATTCGCGACGCCGGCCTTCGCTCCTCGCTTTATCCGAAGCTTCAGCCCCTCCTTCACAAGGCCGATCCCGCCGAAGTGCGCCGCGCAGCCATCACCGCGATTGCCGCTGTGCCCGGCCACGACGCCGAGACGTTCGACACGCTGGCTGGATTGGTGAAGTCGGCAACCGAACGCGCCGCCGCGGTCGCGGGTCTCCAGCAGATACCGCGCAAGTCGTGGCCCAAAGAACAGCCGGAATCGCTGATCGATAGCCTCATTGCTTACTTGAAAAACGTGCCGGTCGATCAACGCACGGAGCCGGATGCAGCCAACGCCTTTCAGTTCGCCACGGATTTGACCTCGCTGTTGCCGCCGGAAAAAGCCCGCACCGCCGGCAAGACACTTCGTTCGCTGGGCGCGAGCGTTTTCGTCATACACACGATCCCTGAACAGATGCTTTATGACAAAACGCTGATTGCGGTGGAACCGGGCAAGCCGATGGAGATCATCTTGAAGAACGACGATGCCATGCAGCACAACCTCGTGGTGGTCAAGCCAGGCGCCACTGAAGAAATCGGCCAGGCCGCCGAGAAGATGGCGCCGCAGCCGGATGCTTTTCTGCGGCTCTACGTGCCGGATTCGCCGAAAGTTCTCTTCGCCACGAGACTGCTCGATCCCGGCCAACAGACGAAACTGGCTTTTACTGCTCCAACCGATCCGGGCGAGTATCCGTATCTCTGCAGCTATCCAGGCCACTGGCGACGCATGGTCGGCACGCTCGCGGTGGTCAATGACGTGGAAAACTATCTTGCGAGCCACGCCGAGCAGAAGATGACGGAATGGAAATTGGACGATCTGGCGGTCGATCTGGCGAAAGCCTACACCAGCGTGAATCCGGCAGCGGGCAAGGGTTTTTTTACCAAACTCGCCTGCGCGCAGTGCCACAAGGTCGGCAACGAAGGCTACGCGTACGGGCCGGACCTGACCGACGTGTTCAAACGCTACAACAGCAACCGCGCTGACATTCTTCACCAAATCCTCGACCCATCGCTGAAAATCGACGAGCGCTACCGGAATTATCAATTCGAGCTGAAGAATGGAGACGAAGCGTTCGGCATGATCGTCAAGGAAGATGCCGATAGCGTAACCATCCAGACGGGCCCGTCCGATGCGCTCATCCAGACACTCAAGAAGTCCGAGCTCAAAGAACGGCAACCTCAGAAGTCATCCCTGATGCCGATTGGATTATTGAACACACTGTCCAAGGAACAGATCTTCGACCTGCTCGCCTATCTTGAGTCCGGCGGCAGCGTTCAGACCTACACGCATCAACATTGAGCCGAATTTCTCACGGGACTTTCCACGCGCCGAACGGCGGTTCGGCCCTCCCTCGACTCCGCCTTCGCGTCACCGCCGCTGCCGAGCGCCGAGTCCGCTTCGGCCATCCCTGGCTGTTTGCGAACAGCATCCGCGAACAAAATCGCGAAGGCGAACCGGGCGAACTGGCGGTGATATACGACCGGAAGAACAAATTCCTGGCAGTGGGTCTTTTCGATCGCGATTCGCCGCTGCGGGTTCGCGTCCTGCACGCCGGCAAACCGGTGACGATAGATAGCGACTGGTGGCAAACGCGTTTGGAGCAGGCGCTGGCGCGTCGCCGCGGTTTGTTCGACGAACAGACGACCGGCTATCGCTGCGTAAACGGCGAGAGCGATGGCTGGCCGGGCCTGGTGCTCGATCGCTACGACACGACACTGGTGCTGAAGCTTTACACGGCCGTGTGGCTGCCGCGGCTGGAGGAAATTGTCAGAATGATTCGCGCCGGGCTGAAACCCGAACGAATCGTGTTGCGGCTGAGCCGGAACATTCAAGCGACTACGCACACAAAGTTCAACTTGTCAGACGGAGAATTTCTCATCGGAGACAGGCGAGACGCCTGTCCTACGTTCCTGGAAACCGGCCTGCGTTTCGAAGTCGATGTGCTGCGTGGACAAAAGACCGGCTTCTTTCTCGACCAGCGCGAGAACCGGCGCATCGTCGAATCGCTCGCGCGAGGACGTGATGTGTTGAACGCGTTCAGTTTCACCGGCGGCTTCTCGGTGTACGCGGCGCGCGGCGGCGCAACCTCTGTCACTGACGTCGATATCAGTGAACACGCGCTTGAAGAGGCAAAGCGCAATTTTGCTTTGAATCACGCCGCATCTTTCCCCCACTGCCGTCATGAAACGATCCAGGCCGACGCGTTCGAGTGGCTTGCTCAAAACAGCAAGAGAAGGTTTGATCTTATCATTCTCGACCCGCCGTCGCTGGCAAAACGAGAGTCCGAACGCGCGGGAGCCATTCTGGCTTACGGAAGATTGGCGAACGCCGGCATCACGCATTTGCGGCAAGGCGGCATCCTGGCCGCCGCCTCCTGTTCGACGCACGTGAGCGCGGGTGAATTCTTCGGCGCGGTGGACAGCGCGGCCAGGAAGTCGCGGCGAAAGTTTGCCGAGTTGCGCACGACCGGCCATCCGCCGGACCATCCGGCAACTCTGTCATACGCCGGCAACATAAGCATTTCTGGATTCCGACGGCAGCATGGCGGACTTGGGAACCGCTGGCGGTAGCTACACTTACTAAGCAACGAGCCAACCGTGATCCGGCGGAAGTCACTCCTTCAATAAAAGGAGGTTTTTCGGCCGCGCCAAATCCGCCCTGCCGCGCCTCCACAAGCGCAGCCTCGGGCGGTTCCCCCTGCGCGTGTTATGCCGATTCAGAGCCGCCGAATCCAGATGTTGCGATAGCGGACGGGATTGCCGTGGTCCTGCAGAACCAGCGGGCCTTTTGGCGCGATGCCCTGGAAGTTTGCCGCGCGGGTCGCGTCGCCGGTCACCTGAATGTGGTCCTGAATGAGCACGCCATTGTGCAGGACCGTGAACGAGCCTGGAACCGGTTTTCCATCCGCACCCGCTTTCGGCGGATGGTAGATGATGTCGTAGGTCTGCCATTCCCCCGGCTTGCGTGAGGCGTTCACGAGCGGCGCGCTGTGCTCATAAAAGGCGCCGGCCTGACTGTTGAAGTAAGTCTTGTTTTCATAAGAATCGAGCACCTGGATTTCGTAGCGGCCCTGCAGATAAACACCGCTGTTGCCACGCTCCTGTCCATTGCCTTTGACCTCCTTCGGCGTCGCCCACTCGACGTGCAACTGCACATCACCGAACTCTTCTTTCGTCATGATGCTGCCCGTGCCGTTGACCTCCATCGAGCCGTCGCCGAGCAATTTCCACTTAGCTTCGGCGCCTTTGGCGCTTCGCCACTTCGACAAATCCCTGCCGTCGAACAGTACGATCGCATCGGATGGCG
>QHPA01000072.1:0-27314 GCA_003218935.1 Verrucomicrobiota bacterium | reverse complement strand
GCAAGGCAGAAAAGCGCGGCAAGTTTGGCGCAACGGTTGAAAGCGGGTGAGTTGTTCATTTGCAGGATGGGGTTGACGTTAAGCGGTTGTTATTCGTTGGAAATATTCAGGGGGCGAACCCAAATGTTGCGGTAGCGAATGGGATTGCCGTGGTCCTGAAGCCTGAGCGGGCCCTGGGGACCGTGCGGTTTGTATTTCGCGAGAATTTTGTGCCCCGTTTCGCCGAGTATCTCCGTGTGGTTTTGCACCAGAACGCCGTTGTGAAACACCGTGATGTAAGCGGGGGACTCCAGTTTGCCGTCTTTGAAACGCGGCGCGATGAATACGACATCGTACGTCTGCCATTCGCCCGGCGGACGGGAGGCGTTCACCAATGGCGGAGATTGCCCGTAAATCGCGGCGCAACCGCCATCCGCGTAAGTGCGGTTGTGATAGCTGTCGAGCACCTGCAGTTCGTATCGACCGAACAGGAAGACGCCGCTGTTGCCCCGCTCCTGACTGTCGCCGTGAGGCGGGTCGGGTGTGGCAAACTCAAGGTGGAGTTGAATGTCGCCAAACTCCTCCTTCGTCCAGATGTCTTCTGCCGGAGTGTCCTTGCCTTTCTTGGGTGGGACCGTCATTGCGCCTTCCTGCACGACCCAACGCGAAGGTCCGGCGTGGTCGTTGCGCCACCTGGACAGGTCCGCGCCGTCGAACAAAACGATGGCATCGGACGGCGGTTTGGCGGGCGTCTCCGGCGTGCTGAGGGTGCCGGGCGTAACAACCTTCGGCTGGGGACGATCCGGATCGTGCACGTGCCACTTGCCGCCGGGCAACATCGGCGTGTCGGTGTAACCGACCGGCGCGTGCTCGGCTCCGCGCAGCAGGCCGAAGGCGCTGCTCGAAGCCACAATGGCCAGAAGAAACGGAATCCATTCGTTCGTTTTCATGTTGTGCGCTTTTCGAAGTGTTTGGTGCATTGATTTCGATCAACCCGGCGGCTGCGGCGCTTGAACGCCATGCGCGGGATTCGTGGTATGGCTACCAGCCGCGGCCAATTGTGGCAAGCCGCGTGTGAGGGGACGTCTTATTCCAGGTTTGGTTTTGAGTTTGGGACGTGATGGTGCTTTGTTTTCAACACGATGGATTCCGGGCCGTTATCCGAACCCCCGGCGCCGATGGGTGCAGCAGCAAATGATCGTCCCTACGCGGTGCTCAGGAATCGGGGTTTTAAGCTTTATTTGATCGGGCGCTTCATCGCTGCGCTGGGCGCACAGATGCTGACTGTCGCAGTGAGTTGGGAACTCTACGAGCGGACGCGGTCGGCGTTGGCGTTAGGGTTGGTCGGGCTGATCCAAATGTTGCCGATCATCCTTTTCTTTCTTCCCGCGGGGCACGTGGCGGAAAATCACGATCGCAAAAAGATTATTCTGTCGATGGTGTTTGTCGCCATGCTGTCGAGTGTCTGTCTGACGGTGGTTTCCGCGCTAAATGCCAATGTCTTGTGGATTTACTTGTGCCTTTTCGTCGCAGGTGTTGCGCGAGCGTTTCTCTGGCCGGCAAGTCAGGCGTTCCTCACGCAGCTTGTGCCGCGGCGACTTTTCTCGCGGGCCGTGACGTGGAACACCGGCGCGTTTCACTTCTCATCCGTAATCGGGCCTGCTGCCGGCGGGGCGTTGATTGCTCTTACGCACCGGGCGGCGGTGGTTTACGCCATCAACGCGGCGGCGACGATTGGTTGCTTCTTATTGATTGCCGCAGTGCGGAGCCGGCACGGCACAGTGGTCAAAGAGGAAATGTCGCTGACAAACCTGCTGGCGGGACTCAGATTTGTTTACCGCACCAAAATCGTTCTCGGCACGATTACCCTGGATCTGTTTGCCGTGCTCCTCGGCGGAGCAACGGCGCTGCTGCCGATTTACGCCAAAGACATTTTGCAGGCAGGACCGCACGGCCTCGGCATCCTGCGCGCAGCGCTGCCGTTTGGCTCCGTTGTCTCGGCGATGTACCTGGCACACCGTCCACCGCTGGAAAAGGCGGGACGCGCGTTGCTCTGGTCAGTCGCATTGTTCGGAGCAGGCACCATCGCCTTTGGCTTTTCCAAATGGTTCTGGTTTTCGTTCGCGATGCTGATTGTGTGCGGAGCGGCGGACAATGTAAGCGTGGTGGTGCGCCACACACTCGTGCAGTTGCTCACACCAGACGCGGTGCGCGGGCGCGTCTCAGCAGTGAACAGCCTCTTCATTGGAGCCTCCAACGAACTCGGTGAATGTGAGTCAGGGATTGTTGCGAATTTTTTCGGGCCTGTCTTCGCGGTCGTTTCCGGCGGCGTCGGCACAATCCTCGTGGTAATCGCCATAGCGCTGATCTGGCCGGAGATTCGCAAGTATGGGCGGCTGAACGGCTCGGGGTAGGACATTGTGGCGCACTGGGGCCCTGAACTTAGCAGTTGCATTCACCCCAAAAGAGTCCACAATTTAAAGCACTTAGATGCGTTGTTGCTTCCAAGGCACGGTGGATCTTCAGTTGAAAATGAGTTCAATGATGATTTGAAACCCGGCGGTCGGGAACAGTTTGGAAAGGAGCAGGCAATCTAAAGTGAATAGCAGTCATGAACACGAAACTGTACGCAGGAAGTCAGTCGTAAAGCCGGGTGTTGAAACAAAATTTTGTATGAATCGTATTCCCTGGAAGTCCGTTAACTGGAAGAACAGCCTGTTTCTGATCGGCACGTTGCTCGCAACGCTGACGGCGGTTCCGGCTTATCTGTGGCGCTATGGCCTGGACTGGTTTCAGGCATCGCTGTTCGTTACCTTTTTTGTGTGCACCGGCCTCAGCATCACGCTTGGCTACCATCGCCTCTTTTCCCATCGAACATTTCAGGCGAGCTGGCCAGTGCGCTTGTTCACGCTGTTGTTCGGCGCCGCCGCTTTCGAAAACTCGGTCCTGCACTGGGCCGCCGACCATCGCCGTCACCATAAATTTGTGGATCAGCACGACGATCCTTATGACATCACGAAAGGCTTTTTCCACGCCCACATCGGCTGGATTCTCTTCAAGCTGAAACCGGAGTCGTGCCTGGACAACCAGGTATCCGACCTGCAGCGGGACCGGCTGGTGCTGTGGCAGCACCGCTACTATTTCCTCATCGCCATCCTCACCGGCTTCGCTCTGCCCACGGCGATCGGATGGGCGTGGGGCGGATGGCCCGCCGCGTTGGGCGGTTTCCTGATCGCGGGAATGGCCCGGGTCGTCGTTGTCCAGCACATGACTTTTTTCATCAATTCGCTTTGCCACACGATCGGCAAACAACCGTATTCCAGCCGCTGCACCGCGCGCGACAGCGCCTGGATGGCCCTGTTTACTTTCGGCGAGGGTTACCACAATTTTCACCACGAGTTTCAGCTCGACTACCGCAATGGAGTGAAGCCCTGGCAGTTTGATCCCACCAAATGGACCATCTGGCTGTTGCACAGGCTTGGACTCGTCGTCGAACTGCGCCGTGTTCCCGCCGAAAAAATTCTGCTGCGGGAAATCACGGAAAAACAACGGCAACTGGAAACGCGGTTGAACGCCAAGGCGGTCCAGCTTCCGGAACGGACGCACGCCATGCTCCGAACTGCCCAGGAACGATTGCGCCAGGCGGTCGAAAACTGGGAACGGCGCAAGAACGAATACCTGCTGGCCACGGAAAAAAGAATTGCCGCGTCGCGAGAAAAAATCGCCGAGCTGAGGCGCGAGTTCGAAACTGCCGCCGCTCACCTTCGCGCTGCCATCCGGCAGTGGCAGGAGGCTCACGGGATGGTGCAGACGCAGTTTGCTTGAGTCATTGGCGCCATGAGCAAGAGCTGGTATCGAAAACTCTTTCGCCACGATGGGGCCGCGGATTCAGCCCACGTCAAAAGCGACTCCTCTTTGGTTGACGCTGAGACGCAATTCGCGCTGGCAGTGAACTACGACATCGGTGCAGGCGAAGCACAGGACGACTCCGAAGCCGCCAAATGGTATCGGAAATCGGCCGAGCGGGGATATGCGCTGGCGCAATTCAACCTTGCCCTGATGTATGACCACGGACAAGGCGTGGCGAAAGACCAGGCGGAAGCGGCCAAGTGGTTTCTCCGAGCCGCCGATCAGGGCGATGCCGGAGCGCAGTTTCAAATGGGCAAGCGGTGTCAGCGCGACAGCTTTGATTTGTCCAAAGACAGTACCGGCGAAGCAAGGATCGAAGCGTTCAAGTGGTTTAATCTGGCGGCGGAGCAAGGCTACAAAGACTCGGAGACGCACCTCGAACGCGTCAACCTGCTTCTGACGGCAGAACAATTCGATGAAGGTCTGCGCCGCTCTGCCGCGTTCGCCGCCAGGCTCAAGGAAGGTTGACGGGGAGTTCAATGTTGAGCGGGATTGATCCCAACATGGCCTCAATTCCCTGACCAGGAAAGCTTCCGATCCGTCCCGAAACGCTGCGGCACGGAACTCCAGGTTGGTTATTCTCATACGGCGCCATGCGGCGATCTCTTTTCCCAGCAAGCGAACCCAAACAATCTCGGTTCCAATTCCACCGGCCGAAGGGAAACGCAGGTCTCGGGACGGCTGGTATGCTCCCTACAAGCACTGCTTTAGTTTGCAAATTATCCTCCTGCGCAAGCATTGGATTTGCAATGCAACGCGCTCCTTGGGGTGTCGGGGAACGGATGGGCGACTTTCTCAAAACCTCTTGCCAGACAACGTGCTATCACTATTTCATACCGATTCGCGACAGCCTGAGAACGGAAGGTGCTTTTGGGCTGTAGTCGATGGTGGATTCACAACCGCAACAACATACCGAACCTCCTTCGGGACGCATTTCGGTTTTTGAAAACGGAAAGCTAGTAGGCTCGTTTGAGTCGTGGCGCCAGGCGGTGGAGTTTATCCGCACGCACCGCCTGCGCCGGGCGATCCTCGTGCCTGAATCTCAGGGAGTGAACCTGCCTGGACAATCCAACTCGACGATGGCTCTGTAATCCGCCGAGGTGATTCGCCATTCCCAATCTGCAGAGGGGAACCTGATCTCTGCCACTCCAGTTTTTCTCATTCGCAATTTTCACGCTCGACTCCGGCCTGCTGACCTTCAACAATCCGGCGCATGTCCGCAAAACTCACCATCGGCTTCCTCGGGGCGGGTAAGATGGCCACCGCTTTGGCCAAAGGATTCATTCAGGCGAACCTGGCCGGCGCCGACCAGATCATCGCCAGTGATCCGATCGACGCCGCCCGTTCCGCCTTCGCCAGGGAAGCCGGCGCAAAGACCACTGCGTCAAATCTTGAAGCATTGAAATTTGCCGGCGTGTTGCTGCTCGCGGTCAAACCGGATCAGGTCGCCGGCGTGCTCAAGGAAGTCGGCGGCGAATTCACGGAGAAACAATTGCTCATCTCCATTGCCGCCGGTGTGACTCTGGCGAGGCTGGAAGGCGGCCTGGGCAGCGGCGCGCGGGTCATTCGCGTGATGCCGAACACCCCGGCGCTGGTCGGCGCTTCGGCGACCGCTTACGCTCTCGGCAAAAACGCGACGGTGGAGGACGGACGCCTGGCGCAGAAGCTTTTCTCGGCGATTGGCGTGGCGTTTGAGCTCAGGGAATCGTTGCTCGACGCGGTCACGGGTTTAAGCGGGAGCGGGCCGGCTTACGTTTACCTGATCATCGAAGCGTTGAGCGACGGCGGCGTGGCGGCGGGCCTGCCGCGCGACGTGGCGACGAAGCTCACCGCACAGACCGTGCTCGGCAGCGCGAAGATGGCGCTGGAAACCGGCCTGCATCCCGGTGCGCTAAAAGACATGGTCGCGAGTCCGGGCGGCACAACCATTGAAGGTCTGCACGAACTGGAGAAGGCCGGCGTGCGCGGTGCGCTGATGAATGCCGTCCGCGCGGCGTCCGAGAAATCGAAGAAGCTGGGTCAAGGGCAATGAAAACCCGAAGACCGAAATCTGAAAACCGAAGGAACCCCAAAACTCCAAACCGGAACCGGAATCTGATCCGAGTCGGACTTTGGGAGTTGGGTTTCGGCTTTCGTTCGACTTTCGAGATTCGGATTTCGAGTTTTCCCGGCGCATGAATTGCCCGCCGCCCACTCCCCAGCAAGCCCGCGTCATCTGGTTCGCTGTCTCGGCGCTGGCTGTCGCGGTCATCGTGGCGGTTCTCGCCGGCGCGGTTTGGGGACTCGGCAGGACGCTGCGCTTGCTTTCTCCCGTGCTGTGGCCGCTGGCCGTTGCGGGAGTCCTGGCTTATTTGCTCGATCCAGTGGTTGATTTCATCGAACGCCGCGGCGTGCCGCGGACCCGCGCCATTATTTGCGTGTTTGCGCTGGCGGCGGTGATTGCGCTCGCTCTGTTCGGCAGCGTCGTGCCGCAGGTGGTCCGCGAGACGAGGCAACTTGCCGAGAAGATTCCCGGTTACGCGGCGCGCGTGCAGCACAAAGTGCAGGACTGGATCAACAACCCGCCGAAAATCCTCCAAAAGTTCCTGAAAGTTCAGCCGGAAAGCAGCTCCGACACGAACGCCGTCGCGATGGCCCGCGCCGAGACAGGTTCCACCAATGCGCCTGCGTCTCCGGACTCCAGCGCACCTGCGCCGCCGAGCTGGAGCGGGGCGCTCGACGCCGAGGCTTTACAGTCCGCCACTAGCTGGCTGGCGAAGATACTCCCCAAAGTTGGCGCGTGGCTCTTCGGCCAGGTTTCCAAAGTCGCTTCCTGGTTCGGCGTGCTGGCCGGTCTGGCGTTGATACCAGTTTACGCGTTCTATTTTCTGCTCGAAAAAGAAGGCATCGAAAAGAAATGGACCGATTACCTGCCGATCGCGAGGTCCGGGTTCAAGGACGAACTGGTTTTTGTGCTCAGGTCAATCAACGACTACCTCATCGCTTTCTTTCGCGGACAAGTGATCGTCGCACTGTGTGACGGCATCCTCTACACGATCGGCTTCTTCATCGTCGGCCTGCCCTACGCGTTCCTGCTCGGCGTCATGGCCACGGTACTGACGATGATCCCGTTTCTCGGGGCCATCACCACGTGCGCCATGGCGCTGGTGATCGCGTTCGTGCAATTCGGCGACTGGTGGCATCCGCTGGGCGTGCTGGCCGTGTTCGCCGTGGTGCAAACGCTCGAAGGGCTGGTCATCTCGCCGAAGATCATGGGCGACCGCGTGGGCCTGCATCCGCTCACGATCATCATCGCGGTCATGGCGGGCACGACGCTGCTGGGCGGCTTGCTCGGCGGCATTCTGGCCATCCCCTTGACGGCGGCGCTGCGCGTGATCATGTTCCGCTACGTGTGGAAGAAGCGCGAAGCTTGCAATGAGGAATAGGAGCTGACGTAGGACATACGAGTAGTCAGTCGTCCCTGCGGGACTTATGCAACTCCTGATCGTGCCCCGGCGTTGAAACGCCGGACTATCCTCGTTCATCCTCCGGGATGGCGATTCTGTTTTGTCCCTCCCTTCAATTCCCGAGAGGCGCAGACTCGTGTGACGACTCAACTGCTCCGAACCAATTCCCTCACGTCCACCGCCTCCATGCCCGCGGCACGAATGGCCTGCAGGCCAAGCTCGGTGTCTTCGTAAGCGCGGCAGAATTTCGGGGGGAGGCCAATGCGGCGCGCGGCTTCGAGGAAAATGTCCGGCGCCGGCTTCTGGCGCGTGACGTCCTCGCTGGTCACGATGGCGTCGAACAATTTTACGATGCCGAGGTGTTCGAGCACCTGCGTGATGATTTTTTTCGTGCCGCCCGAAGCGACCGCCATGGGAATCTTTCCGTAATGCTCGCGCGCGACCCCGACGACCGCGTTGACCGGTTCCACCTGGTGAAGCAGCGGCAGATACTCGTTTTCCTTTTCGTGCGCCACCGCGAGGTGGTCGATCGGCACGCCTTGTTCCTGGGCCAGCATTTTGAGGATGTCGCGAGTTGGCACACCGCCCAACTCGTAGAAGCGTTCTTCGGGAAAATGCAGCCGGTGCCGTTGGGCGATGGCCTGCCAGGCGCGCCAGTGCAGCGGCATCGTGTCGGCCAGCGTCCCATCACAATCGAAAATGATCCCTTTCGGTGTTTTGATTTTCATCGGGCAGAAGCGGCCAGTCGCTGCTCCAAATCGTGCGCCATGAGCGGTTCGATCAGCGGGTCGAGGTTGCCGTCAATGACCGCCGACAGATTGTAGAGCGTCAATTCGATGCGGTGGTCGGTCACGCGGTTTTGCGGAAAGTTGTAGGTACGGATGCGTTCGTTGCGCTCGCCGGTGCCAACCTGCGCCTTGCGCTGCGCGGCATACTTTGCGTTTTCCTCGGCGACTTTTTGTTCGAGTAACCGCGAGCGGAGCACCGTGAACGCCTGTTGTTTGTTTTTCTGCTGCGACCGGCCATCGGCGCAACGGACGATCAAGCCCGTCGGTTTGTGCAGCACTTGCACGGCGGAATCGGTCGTGTTGACGCCCTGTCCACCGGGGCCGGATGCCCGGCAAACGGTAATCTCCAGTTCCTCCGGCTTGAGTTGCACATCGACTTCCTCCGCTTCCGGCAACACGGCGACGGTCGCCGTGCTCGTGTGGATGCGGCTTTGCGCTTCGGTCGCCGGCACGCGCTGGACGCGATGCACTCCGCTTTCGTATTTGAGCCGCTTGAAAACGTCCTGCCCGCTCACGTTGAAAATGATTTCCTTGAAACCGCCGAGGTCCGACGGGCTGGAGTCGAGTGTCTCCAATTCCCAGCCACGCGATTCGGCGTAGCGGCTGTACATGCGATAAAGGTCGGCAGCAAACAACGCCGATTCGGATCCGCCCGCGCCGGCGCGGATTTCAACAATCGTGTTGCGCGAGTCGGCCGGGTTCGGCGGCAAAATGCCGCGCTGGACTTCGAGCGCGAGCCGCTTCTCCTCCGCTTCGAGCCGCGCGATTTCCTCTCTGGCCATTTGCGCGATCTCGGAATCGCTCGCCTCGGACTTGAGCAAGGCGCGATTGTCCTCCAGGTCGGCGACAGCTTTCAAATATCCCGAGCCCCGCTCGACCAGTTCCTTGAGCCGGGCGTATTCCCGGGACAATTCCTGGAAACGCTGGTTGTTGGCGAAGACCTTGGGATCGCTCAACGCCGTCTCGACTTCCGCCAGTCGTTTGGAAAATTTGTCGATCTGGGGACGCAAATCCATTTCAGGAAAAAATATCCGCCCGCAGAGTGGCGAAACTGCTGCGGGCGGTTGGGGCGAAATCAGCTACTTCTTTTTCTTCTTGGTGGCAGCCGCGGCCTGCGCCGCCTGCGTCTTGGCGAGGCGTTGCTGGAACTTGTCCACGCGCCCGGCGGTATCGACGAACTTTTGCTGGCCGGTATAGAAGGGATGGCAGACGTTGCAGATGCCGATCAAAATTGTCGGCTTGGTGGAGCGGGTCTTGATCACGTTGCCGCAGGCGCAACGGATTTCCGCCTCCACGTACTTTGGATGAATGTCAGCTCTCATAACAAAGGCCGGGCAACTTACCACCCGTCCGCCGGTTGGCAAGCGCCAATTTGGTCGATGTCAATCGGGTCAACTTTACGCGAGGGGATTAGTGGCCGAGCCGTGCTCCAATTCCGGTTTCCCGGTTCCGTCCGCAGTTTGCAGCCCGGCCAGGGCGCGTTCCAACTCGGTTTTGAATACGTAGCGGTTCTTCGGCGTGATGACGAAGTCCTTGAACCAGCCGTGGCGACGGCGAACAACGAGGACCCGATGCGCCGGACGCAATGTGTTGTACCATCTCTCCGCCCGGTTCGCCTGGCGCTTGGACACGTGCTCGATGTCGGACAATCTGACGCGGCGAAGGCAAAGGCCGAAGAGAGTCACTTTCAAATGACGTTGCGTGACGCGGTAGCGAAGTTGCAGCGCGAGCAGGATCAACAGGCCGCCGACTACGAGCGCGGCCAGCAACATCAGCACCGCGAGTTTCATAACTCAATCATGCTTTTGTCCCAGCCACAACAGGATGACGGGCAGTGCGATGCCCAGGGCGAGTGAAAGCCAGACGGGCCATTTGTTGCGACTGGTGCGGAAGGCGAGGATAATGCCCAGAATCACCGTGGCAATCAAAGCGTTTGCCATGATGACGATGAACACGCGAAACAAACGGGTGGAATAGCCCGACGCGGATTCCGTCGGGTAATATTGCTCCACATGCACGCGCGAGAGACGGCTGACCAGATCCTGGGAGTCGCTGACACCTTTGCGGCGGTCCGGGTTGACCGTCTGATACCATCCGGTGATAACGTAGAACAGGAGCAGAGGCGCAAAGAAACAGCCGAGATACAAGTGAACGCGACGGAGCGTCTTCATGCCTCAATTGGACCCTGACTCGAGCCATTCGTTCAACCACCCGGCGCAAGCCAGACCTGTCATGCGGCGCGATTCAAAGCCTCCATTACTCAGGAAGGAGCGGAATAAAAATGCTTTGTCCGATGCGAAGCTTCTTTTCGTCGAGGCCTGGATTGGCTTCCAACACCAGTTTAACGGAGGTTTTTTTACCCTGGCTTTTTAACTTTTCATTGTGAGCGGTAACGATGGCTAACAATGTGTTTCCCTTTTCGATGGTGTATGAAACGCCTTCCTGAAGCGCGGAGGCTGCTGAATTGTCGGATTTGTCCGGTTTGCTCGAAGGCTTCTCGGCGAGCTTCTCAGAACCCTTTTCTGCCGGAGGCTGGGTTTTGTTTTTCTTTTGGGTCGCCCACGGCGCAGGCGCATTCAACAGTTTAACGATGTCCTTTTTCAGTTGCTCGAATTCTTCCCGGATCAGTTTCTTGTCGTCTTCGCGTTTCCGTTCGATCTCCTCAAAGGCCTTGACCAGGCGGTTGAACTCTTCGCGCGTGACGAATTTGCTCGTATCGATCTTGTACTCCTGGGCGCGCAAAGACCGGACCTCGTCAGCCAGGCTCCCGAGGCGGCGTTGCAAATCGGCTTGTGCACTCGTCAGGCCCTCCACCGCGGAGTTCAACAGTTTGTAGCGCTCCTCCGCCGCTTCGCGTTCGGCGGCGGCGCGAGCGGCGTTGTCCTGGGCCGAGCCAGGAAAGCCCAGGCAAACCGCGCCCAGAAGGAAAAGGGAAATTCGTTTCATGCCGCGAAAATAGGAGCGCGGCCCGCGCGGCGCAAGCTGTAAGAACTCATGTGGAGCGAGGCCGGTCGTTCCAGGAATTTCCTCGGCGAGCGCTTCACACTTTGAACTTTGAACTTTGAACTTTGAACTTAACTTGTCGGCGTGACCGTTCTGGAAGTGATCCAGCGCAGCGCGGAATTCCTCGCCAAAAAAGGGGTGGACTCGCCGCGTCTGCAAATCGAGTTGTTGTTGGCCCGCGTTCTCCAGGTGCCGCGGCTGAAATTGTATCTCGATTTCGAGCGGAAACTGAGCGGGTCGGAACTCGAATCTGTGCGGGAGCTGGTCAAGCGCCGCGGCAACCGCGAACCGCTCCAGCACCTCCTCGGCTCGACCTCCTTCTGCGGATTGGAAATCAAAGTAAACGGTCACGTGCTGGTGCCACGTCCGGAAACCGAGCTGCTCGCCGTACGCGCCCGGCAATTTCTCGCGACACTCAACCCTCAACCTTCAACTGCGCTCGACTTCGGCACGGGCAGTGGCTGCTGGCGTGACCGGCAACATTCAGTTTCACCTCGGAGACGGGTTCGCCGCCCTGCCGTCCGGTTTGTCGTTCGACTTGATCGTGGCCAACCCGCCTTACATTCCGAGCGCAGAGATTGACGCGCTGGCGCCGGAGGTGCGGGATTACGATCCACGCCCCGCGCTGGACGGCGGCGCGGACGGACTTGATTTTTTTCGTCGGCTGGCCGCGGAAGGCGCAAGGCATCTGCGTCCTGCCGGCCGGCTCATGACGGAGATTGGCGATGGGCAGGCGGAGCAGATTGACGAAATTTTCGTCCGACACAAGTGGGTTGTCGAGAAGGTCGAAGCCGATTACAGTGGTCGGCCAAGAGTTTTTGTTGCCTGCCCGAAGCGGGTGTGAAGCATCGGTTTTGGCGGAATAGATTCAACCGTTCTTTCATGGAAAGTCTCTCGATCAAAGGCGGCGTGCCGTTGCACGGCAAGGTAGCCATCAGCGGCGCGAAGAACGCCGTGTTGCCGATCATGGCGGCTTCGTTGCTCACCGCCGAACCTTGCGTCATCCGCCGCGTTCCACGCTTGAGCGACGTCAGTTTCATGGGGCAAATCCTCACTTCGCTCGGAGCCAAAGTGAACCTGGACGGCGATACGCTCAAGGTTCAGGCCGTGAAAATCAAGGGTGTCGGCGACTACGATTTGATCCGCAAAATGCGCGGTTCGATTTGCATTCTCGGTCCGCTGTTAGGACGACTTCGCCGCGCCAGTGTTTCGCTGCCGGGCGGGTGCGTCATCGGTCCGCGGCCGATCGACCTGCACTTGAAAGGACTCAGCCAGCTTGGGGCGCGGATCGTCATCGAGGGAGGTTACGTTCGCGCTCGTGCGCAGCGGCTGACTGGCGGCGAGGTTTTTCTGGGTGGTCGCGCCGGCCCGACGGTGCTCGGCACCGCCAACGTGATGATGGCCGCGGTCCTGGCCGAAGGGGTGACCACCATTGAAAGCGCCGCGTGCGAGCCGGAAGTCGTGGACCTGGCCAATTTTTTGAGCGCCATGGGAGCGCGGATCGTCGGCGCGGGCAGCCCCACCGTCACGATCACCGGCGTGAAGGAATTGCACGGAGCGGAGCACGAAGTGATTCCGGACCGCATTGAAGCCGCCACGTTCGCCATCGCGACCGCAGCGACCAACGGCGAAGTTACATTGCTCGACGCGCGCCCCGACCACATGCATGCCGTTTTGGACAAGCTGCGCGAATCGGGCGTGAAAGTGGAGCGCCGCGGCTCGGCGCTGATCGTCAAACGGGGAGGGCAATTGAAGCCGGTGGACATCACCACACTGCCCTATGCCGGTTTCCCGACCGACGTGCAGGCGCAAATGATGGTGCTCATGACGCTTACGCCCGGAATCAGCATCATCACGGAACGGATTTTTGAATCGCGTTTTATGCACGTCAGCGAATTGGCCCGACTCGGGGCGGACATTGCGATTGAGGGTCCCAGTGCGATCGTGAAAGGCGGGCGGCCATTGAGCGGCGCGCCGGTGATGGCCAGCGATTTGCGGGCCTCTGCCGCGCTGGTGATTGCGGGGCTGGTGGCCAGGGGGACGACGCAGGTGAAACGCATTTATCATCTGGACCGAGGTTACGAAAAGATTGACGACAAGCTGAAGAGACTCGGCGCCCGCCTGGGGCGGATGGATGAATCATGAGACAACTCATCGGCATATTGTTGATCCTCGGCGCCATCTGGGGCTGCAAGGAGCTTTACAGTTATTGGGAGAAGGTGAAGGCCAGGAAAGAAGCCGAAGATCGCGGCGGCAGGCCGCCGCCGACCTCGGATGTCGCCACGCCCACAGCGTTGCCGGGATTGCCGGCCAATCTTGAGACCTCGCTCCAGGCGGCGCAAAAGCAGGGAGCGACCGGCCTGAAAAACTGGCTCAAACTTTATCACCCTTACGTGAGCGACCCGCGGCTGGCCGCCATTGAACTGGACTACATCGTGTTGATCAGCTCAAGCAACCCGCAGGAGGCCCGTCAGCTTTTTGCCGCGGTCAAACAACGCACGCCCACCAACTCGCCGATTCTCCCTCGAATCAGGCAGCTCGAAAAGACGTATCAATGAGATTTTCCTAGAGTTCGCGCCGAAAAAGTCCTATTTTCGGGCAGATTCAACTCCAATCTCGAGGTCGTTATGGATGTGACGTTCGTTTGTCCCAACTGCAGGCAGGAACTGGAAGCCGATGCGACTCTGGCCGGGACGCAAATCCAATGCCCTGCCTGCGGCCAGAGGATCACCATTCCCGAACCGGACCCGGCGACCGTCAAAGTAATAAATCCCATCTCCTCCTCAGCCGCCGCCCAAGGATAGCGAGAAAAAAATGCGCGTCAGAACGATCCGGCGAACGGATTGCATGGAGCTGGGGCACGATAACTTCGACAAAGTCGTCAGTGATTTCCTCGCCAAAATCGGCCAGGAAAACATCATCAGCATCAACACATTCGCCTACACCCATCTGGACATCGGCTCGCAGAAATTGCTGACCGATTTCGGCGTGATGATCGTTTTCAAAGGTTGAGGATGCGCCGCGGTGCCCCGGTTGCTCTCCGCGACTCGCCTGCCCTGCGGCGAAAACAAAAGGCGTCGTTCAGAGACGCCTTTCGTTCCCGCTGGAAAAGCGTTTCACTTGATCCGCGTCAGCCGAAGGGAGAGCCGCGATTTCTTGCGGCTGGCGTTGTTCGGATGCAGCACGCCGCTCTTGGCCGCCTTGTCGAAGGCCGCCGCGACCGTTCGCAGGGCCGCGGACGCCTCGTTTCTGTTTCCCGCCGTCACCAGGGCGAGGTATGCTTTCTCCAGCGTCTTGAGGCGAGACTTGATGCTCTGGTTGTGGAGGTGCCGGCGCGTGCTGTTACGCAGGCGGCGTTCGGCGGACTTGGTATTCGGCATAAAATGAGGTTTTCTTTAAAACTGAGGCGGCCACGGTAGCGGAATGACGGGCCTTGTCAACGGAGTGTTAGCCGGTTTGAGCCTCAGGCAGCAACGGTTCGACCGGTTGCCGGACGGCGGCCTTCACTACTTCCACCGGCCGGGTCGAGTCAATCACACATACCCGCCGCGGCTCAGCGGCGGCAATGGTTTTGTAGCCATGCTCAACCCGCTCAAAGAAGTCGCGGTCGGCCTCTTCCATTCGGTCGCGCAACGGCTCGTTAAAAGGCAATTTTGCGTGACCTTCCGACTTTTTGGCACGAACCGGCACATCGAGTAACATGGTCTGTTGTCGCGCCAGGCGCCGCGTCTCACTGACCTCTACGGGCACCGAGAGAAGGAGGGTCAGCTGTGGGCGCGTCTCCCCAACCGCAAAATCTATGACCGCCCGCACCAGGTTCAGGTCAAGCCGGCGACCATAACCTTGATACGCGATCGTTGAGTCGTAAAAGCGGTCGCACAAAACCACTTCACCCGCCGCCAGGGCCGGCCGAATCACCTGACGCACAAGCTGCGCGCGACTGGCGCTCATCAGCAGCAGTTCGGCCTCTGCTGTCATCGCATGATTCTGCTGACTGTGCTTGAGCGTGTGGCGGATTTCCTCGCCAATCGGCGTGCCGCCAGGTTCGCGCAGCACGCGGACGGTTCGATTCATCGTGCGCAGCCGTTCCGCGAGCAACTGGATGTGGGTGGATTTGCCGCTTCCCTCCGTGCCTTCGAATGTAATGAAGAGGCCTTTCATCTCAGGCGGCGCTGTGCGCGGCGGAAAGGAGGACGCGGCAAAGGGACCTCATTCCGAGGCGGGCAGCTTCGACGCGGGAGCAGCGGGGGCAGCAGCTGGGCGCGAAGGGATGTGTTCCACCAGGTAGTCCACCAGCGAATTGATTTGCTCGTCGGCCAGCGGACCGCCTTCCGCTTTGGCGAACGCCGGCATCAATGTTCCGGCTTTGCCGTGCGAGACCCAGTTCTTCCAATGCTCGCGGTCGGTCGGATGGTTTAACGCGTGCAAATTCGGGACCATTGAAGCGCGATGCTCCGAGTCGTGGCAATTGGCGCAAGCCGCCAGGTAAAGCGCTTCGCCATTTTTGCCAATCGCGGGTTCAGCGTGGCATTGGGCACAATCGTTTTTGAAAACCGCCTGCCGGTCGGCCGTCGCGATCTGGATGTTCTTGGCGCGGTCGGCCATGGCGCCGGGCGGAACGTTGGGAATGTTCACTTTCACGGTGAGCGTCTTGGTGCCGGTTGCGCCGTAAACGTAAACCAGCTTGGTGAGCTGGCCGCGCTTGCCGCGGAGATCGACTGTCACATGGACCTGGCCGTTGGTGCCCGGCTCGAGTACCCACGGCCGGCTTGGCAGCTTCGCCACCGTGCAGGAGCACGACGCGCGCACGTCGTTGATCGTCACTGCATTCGTCGAGGGGTTCGTCAAGGTGAAAGTAAATTGGGCGTTCGTTTCGCCGGGTTTGGCCGTGTACTCCTTCACGTCGGCGTCCGCGACCAGCGGCAAGGGTTGCGCCACGACCGGCAGGGGCCGATTGGCCAGCGTCGAAACCGGAAACGACGGCGGCCGCGCTGGCTGCGCGGTGAAGTTCGTGATACGGGCTATGGCGGTTACGCCGCTGGCGTTGGTCCCCTGAATGACCTGAAGGCGCTGCTGTTGGTTCGTGATTTGCCTGGCACGGATGATTTGCTGAAAATTGGTCGGTAATTGAAGTGCCGGCGGCAGCGGCGGCAAAGCAGGCGGTGTGCGTAAGGCTGGCGCATTGGTGGAGGCAGGGGTTTCGGTCTGTCCAAAAGCAACCGGCGCTGCTGCGACCGACCAGCCGACGAGAAAATTTGCTGGCCGTGGAGAGACCTTGATCAGCAACGGCTCAGAGCCGCTTCAACCTCGACCCTTTTGGCGTGTCCTCAATCGCCCAACCTTTGGCCTTCAACTCGTTGCGAATCGCATCGGCGCGCTTGAAGTCTCTCTGAGCTTTAGCTTTGTGCCGCTCCATGACCAGGTCGGCGATGTCTTGCGACAGATTCTCGTTTGATGCGTCCTGGATGGGGACAGTGAGATGACCCGGGCTCGACGACACAGCCTCGGCCAAGACTTTTGAAGAACGTTTTCCTGCTTCCAAGCCCCAAACTTCCCGCATTTTATACCAGGTTGCCAGAGCAGTCTTCGCCCCGCCCAGCGATAGTTTCTCCGCAGCCAAAGCTTTGTTGGTTGCTTTGACCCAGTCAAACACCACACGCCAACCGGAAGAGACGTTAAGATCGTCATCGAGCGCCGCCATAAATTCTTCAATAACGGTTCGGTCGGCAAGGGAGATGGTATCGCCGGTAAGTTCCTGAAGTTTTCCCACGCACTCATCAATCCGCGCCAGCGACGTGCGCGCGCTTTGCAAGCCGTCGAGCGTGAAGTTGAACGACTCGCGGTAATGCGCCTGAAGCAACAAATAACGGACCTCGCGTCCGGTGAACTTTTTTTTCTCAATCAATTCGCGCAGCGTGAAAAAATTCCCCAACGACTTGCTCATCTTCTTCCCCTCGACCATCAGATGCGCGCCGTGCAGCCAGTATTTCACGAACCGTTCGCCCGCCCTCTGCACGCCTGCGCCCTCGCTCTGGGCGATTTCATCCTCGTGATGCGGAAAAATCAGGTCCTCGCCCCCGAGGTGCAGGTCGAAGCTCGGCCCAAGGATCTTCATGCTCATCGCGCTGCACTCGATGTGCCAACCCGGGCGGCCCTCGCCCCAGGGACTCGGCCAGAACACCTGGCCATCCTCCGGCGCGCGCGCTTTCCAGAGGGCGAAATCGGCGATGGATTCCTTCGCGTATTCGTCACTGCTCACGCGTTCGCCCGGTCGCATTTCATCGAAATTCAGCTTCACCAACTGCCCGTACTGGCAGCCGCAGCCGCGATACTTTTCGATGCTGAAATAGACCGAACCGTCCGCAGCTTTGTAGGCAATGCCGCGGGCGATCAATTTATCGATCAACGAAATGATTTCGTCGATGTGCCCGGTCGCGCGCGGGGTTTGCTGCGGACGGCTGCAGCCGAGCGCGTCGAAGTCTTTGAAAAATTCCGCCTCGTATCTGGCCGTGTATTCCTCGCGCGAGCTGCCGGACTCGCGGACGCGCTTGATGATTTTGTCCTCCACATCCGTGAGGTTCATCACGTGGGTGAGGATGTAACCCTTGAATTCGAGATAGCGCCTGACCAGGTCCGCGAAGACGAATGTCCGGAAATTGCCGATGTGCGCGAAGTCGTGCACCGTCGGCCCGCAGCAGTACATGCCGACCTTTTTGCCGGCCGGGTCGAGCGGCGCGAATTCCTCCACCGCACGCGTCAACGTGTTGAAAAATCGCAAAGCCATGTTGCCAATGGCGCGGTAGAGTAAGGCGACTGGCGCGAAAGAAAAGAGAATTTCTCGTTGGATCATGCGGGCCGGTGCGGTTCCGCTCGCGCCCACTCTGTATTCGGAGTCAGGGTGGAGGTGGAACTCCGCCCGTCCGAGGCGCGTCGGCGCAGCGGTTGCAAAACCAAACCTCGCTCCCGCCCGTTCAAAATCCTCCATTTGCCCGCCGTCAAATCGTTCAACCTGAAATCGCCGATTTGCACGCGTAGAAGCCGCAACGTCGGATGCCCGATAGCCCCGGTCATCCGCCGCACTTGCCGGTTTTTCCCTTCGACCAGTTCCAAACCTATCCAGCAAGTGGGAACTGTCTTGCGAAAGCGGATCGGCGGATCGCGCGGAGGCAGTTCCGGCTGCGGTTTCAGCAACCACACGCGACTCGGCAAAGTTTTTCGTCCTTGAATCAAGACGCCGCGTTCCAGTTTGCCCAGGCTCTCCCCGGTCGGAACTCGTTCCACCTGCGCCCAGTAAACCCGGCGATGCCCGCGCCGCGGGTGGATAAGTCGTTCATTCAACCCGGCTTCGTCGCTCAGCAACAGCAATCCTTCGCTGTCGGCGTCCAATCGGCCAATTGGATAAACGTTTTTCGGAAACTCGAACCCCGCCAATGTCCGCAATCCGGAGTCGTCCGGCGTAAATTGCGAAATCACACCGTAAGGTTTGTGGAAGGCGATGAGCATCAGACTGACGCGGCACTGACCTTGCCGCTTCATGACGTTTCAACTTCACGCGCTTCTTGAAACGGCTCCAGCGGCATCGGCTGATCGTGCTCGAGGAAGTCCTCACAGACGCGGAAGAACTCCGCCCTGGTCGTCACACGACGGATTTGGTGCAGAAACTGTCCGGTCGGCTCCACGCCTGCGCCGAGGTAGTTCATGTATTTCTTCATCTTCTGCACGTGCGAAATCTCGCGCGCGTCCGGCGGGCAAACCGCATGGTAGAGCTCTCGCACGTACGCCAGCGCGTCATGGCCGGTCGGAACAAACACGGTCTCTCCGCGCCGATGCTGGCGGATCTGGTGAAACAGCCATGGATTGCGAATCGCGCCGCGGCCGATCATCAACCCTTTTGCGCCGGTGAGTCGCAGCACCTGGTCCGCTTTTTGCGCGGAATAAACATTGCCGTTGGCCAGCACGGGAAACGGCAACTGCGCCACTGCCCGGCTGATGTAATCGTAATGCACTTTGCTCCCATACATCTCGGCGACGGTTCGGCCATGCACAGTCAGCAAATCAATCGCGTGCTTCGCGAAAATCGATAGCAACTCCTCAAACACCTCCGGCGAATCAAAGCCGATGCGCGTCTTGACGGTGAACTTGATGGAAACCGCCTCGCGCAAAGCGCCGAGGATGGCATCGACGCGTTGCGGTTCGCGCAGCAGACCGCCGCCGGCGCACTTGCGATACACCACCGGCGCGGGACATCCGAGATTCAAGTCAACGGCGGCAATCGGATGCTGCTGCAGTTCGCGCGCCGTGCGCACCAGCGCCGGGATGTCGTTGCCAATCATCTGCGCGATGACCGGTCGGCCCGTGGGATTCCCGGTAATCGACTTCAGAATCCATTTTTCGAGATTCGAGGTCGGATGAACGCGAAAATATTCCGTGAAATACACGTCCGCGCCGCCATAGTCCGTCATCAATTTCCAGAACGGCAGATCGGTCACGTCCTGCATCGGCGCCAAAGCGAGGATTGGCCCGCTGTACCGCAACATGTGGCTGAACTGTTCTGTTCCGTTCACGGGAAGCAGCCTATTTGAACTGCGCGTGCAACGGTTCGGCGCTGGTGGAACGGTGGGCGCGCTGCAGCCATTTCCGGTCGAGCGGCTCGTCGATCAGCTCAAGGCTGTTGGTGGCGATGGTGGTTTCCTCCTTCTCGCCGGTAGAGCGGCCAGCGCCAACGTAGAAACCTCCGAGCAGCAGCGCCACGCGCGTCATCGTGCTGCGGGAGTAGGTCGCCAACGCGCACGGCCGCGCAGAGCCGAGCAGGCGAAACAAATTCGTGAACAACGGCAACGTCCACATTCCTGGATTATTCGCCGGCGAGAAAGGGTCGAACAGAATCGCATCCGGTCTGGGCAACGCGGCGGCTCCGGGTCCGGAGAGCAACGAAGGAAAATCTGCCAGCACCACTTTCCACTCGACCGGCTGCGCTCCATTGTCAAACGCAATCCGGCCATGCGGCACGAGGTGCTGCGCGCAGTGGAGGTAACCAGAAAAGTAAGCAAGCGGTTCGGCGTTTTGCAGCGCGAACGCAAGCGGTTCGACGGTGTTGTCGAAGCTGACGAGCTGGATCGAGCAGGCGAGGTCGCGTGTGGCTCGCAACACGGTCAGCGCGTTGGCCGCCGCGCCCAGGCCGACGTCCCAAATGACAAACTCGCCGGCATGCCGGCGGATTCGTTCTGCCAGGCGCAGTTGTTTGACGTAGAGCGCCTCGGCTTCGGCCACCGGGCCGATGACCGGGTGAAACGTTTCCCGATGAGCGAGGGAACGCACGCTGTGAACCCCGTTCGCGAGCCGGACGATTTTGTAGCCAATGGAGGTCACGAGCGAGTTTAGCGGCAAACAGGGGCAAAAGTAAAATGAGCGCGAAAGCCGGCGCATCGTTTTGCAGGCGTAGCGGGGCGTTGATACTGCCACCATAAGTGAGCCGGTAATATTTCCTTCTCCCCACGACGAAGGAGTGGGGAGAGTCAGGGAGAGGGAGAGCAGCCTTGCAATGGTGGTAGCGTCAAGATACGCCCGGCGTAGCCGCCGACTTGACCGTGGACTTGACGCGTGTTCGCTACAAACCTAGGCTTCCACGCTCACGGCTCCGCGGCGCCCAGGTCCCAAACAGCACGGATGCGGGGCTTTTGCATCGAAAGGATTGATTGTGAATGTGTCGGTCGAAAATTTGGGCCCGTGCAAGAAGTTGTTGCGGGTGGAAGTGGAAGCGCCGGCGGTGGACGCCGCGCTCGAGGAGATTACGCTGGATTTTCAGAAGCAGGTCCGCCTGCCCGGCTTTCGTCCCGGCAAAGCGCCGCGGCACCTGGTGGTCAAAGCGTACGCGCCGCAGATCGACGAAGAAGCAAAGCGCAAGCTGGTTGCCGAAGGGTATCGCAAAGCCATCTCCGACCAAAAACTGCGCGTCGTCGGCCAGCCGGACATTGAGGAAATCCAATTCTCCAAAGGCCGGCCGTTTCAGTTTGCCGTCACGCTCGAGACCGCGCCTGATTTTGAGTTGCCTGAATACAAAGGACTGCCCGTCAAACGCGAGATGGCGGTGGTGACTGAAGAAGATCTCGAACGCGCGCTGAACGTCCTGCGCGAACAACGCGCTGTTTACCTGGACGTGGCGCGCGAGGTTAAAGAGGGTGATTTTGTCGTGGTCAATTACACCGGCACTTGCGAAGGCAAGCCGATCACGGACACGGCTTCGACCGCGCGCGGGTTGACCGAGAAGAAGGACTTCTGGCTGCACGTGGCGAAGGATTCGTTCATTCCCGGTTTTACCGAACAACTGGTCGGGGCGAATGCGGGAGAGAAACGCACGGTGAACGTTGATTTTCCCGCTGAATTTGCCGCCAGGGAATTATCGGGCAAGAAAGGCCTTTATGAAGTCGAGGTGGCGCAGGTGAAGGAAAAGGCTTTGCCGGAATTGGACGACGCGTTTGCCAAATCCTTCGGCGCCGAGGACATGGCGAAGCTGCGCGCGGGTGTGCGCACCGACCTGCAAAACGAGCTGAACTACAAAATCAAGCGCAACGTCCGCGACCAGCTTGTTCGCGAGTTGCTCAAGCGAGTGAACTGCGAATTACCGGAGTCAATCGTGCTGAGCGAGACGCGCAACGTCGTTTACGATATCGTCCGCGAAAACCAGCAGCGTGGCGTGTCGAAGGAGACCATCGAACAACAGAAGGACCAGATTTTTTCCGTGGCCAATAACAGCGCAAAGGATCGCATCAAAGCGGCATTTGTTCTGGGCCGCGTCGCGGAGCAGGAAGGCATCAAAGCCGATCAGAAGGAAGTCACCCAGCGCATTCTGATGCTGGCGCAGCAATATCAGATCAAGCCCGAGCAGATGGTCAAACAGTTGCGCGACCGAAATGGCTTCGCGGAAATCGAAGAGCAGATCATTTCGGCGAAGGTGCTCGATTTTCTGGAGTTGAACGCGAAGGTCGAGGAAGTTCTGCCGACGGCGAACGCCTTGGCGCAACCAACGTGAGTTTCCGTCATTGCGTTCGCCCGAATTTTTTCTCCAGCTCGCGGTAGTTCATTTCGATGAGTGTCGGGCGACCGTGCGGGCAGGTGTAGGGCATCGCGCAGTTGCGCAGGTCGTTCAGGAGGTTTTCCAGTTCCGGCCCGGCCAGCGGATCGTTCGCTTTCACGGCGTGACGGCAGACTGTCTTGGCGACCGTCTGCTCGCCGAGTCGGAACGAATTCACCTCCCGACCGGCGGCGACCAATTCGTCAATCAACTCGAGAACAAAGCGGCGCGCATCAGACACCTTCACGAAGGGGGGAAGCGCATCGAGCAGAAAGGTGCGCTCGCCGAATTCGCTCAACCCCACCCCCAACCGGCCCAAAACAGGCAAGTGCTCCCGCAGAAATTGCGCGTCGCGCGGTGATAACTCAACGGTCTCCGGCAGCAGCAAACGTTGCGACGGCGCATCGCCCTGCTCCAAACGGCGGAGCATCTGCTCGTAGAGAATCCGCTCGTGCGCCGCGTGCTGGTCCATCAGCACCAGGCCGCGGTCGGATTCGAGCACAACGTAGAGCCGGCCAACCACGCCGACCAGACGCAGAGGCACCTTGAGCAGCGGCACGACGGCGCTGGAAACGGGCGGAGCAGGCGAATGCGCAACGCGGACCGCGGACCGCGGAGTGTCGCTGGTTGGTTGCCGTTGGCCAATCGCCGGTGGCGCAGCGGAGGGAGCGTCGGGTGTGTTCGCTGGCGAGGGCGACGCCCGGTTCGTGATTGGTCCGGCTGGCGGCGGCGGCAGAAGCTGCGGCAGGTCTTTTGTCGTTGGGACGGCAACGACCGGTTCAATCGACTTGCCTGGCTGAATCGGCGGGATTCCAGGTGCCGCCGCGTGAGCTTCGCCCGGCGCGGTGTGAAAACTCAGCAATGTCCGCCGCACCGCTTCGGCGGCGTGGCGGCGCACCGCTTTTTCGCGACGAAACTTCACCTCGCGTTTGGATGGATGAATGTTCACGTCCACTTCCGCGGGATCCAGTTCGAGGAACAGACAGCAGACCGGATAGCGTCCCTTCATCAGCGCAGTGTGGTACCCTTCCAGCAACGCAAAGTTGAGCGCGCGGTTTTCGACGGGCCGGCGGTTGACGAACAGGTGCTGGTCCTCCCGCGTCGCCCGCGAAACGCCCGGCGCGCCGAGGAAGCCCCAGATGCGAAGCGCCGAAGGCCGGGTGTCGGGCGACGAGGGCCGCGAGATATCGTCCGGCTCATCTGGCTCGCCAATTTCCGTGAAATAATCGACCGGCAACAACTTCGTTTCGGCCCCGAGCAGAGCGCGCAAACGCTCCTGAAGCGCGGCCTGTTTGGACGCGAGCGGGCCGTCACTTCTGAGCGGCGGCAGTTGCCAGACGGGGCGCTGGTCCTGTAAAAAGGTGAATCCGACCTCCGGAAAAGCCAGCGCCGCCAGCGTCAGGTAATGTTGGACGTGGGCGCGCTCGGTTTCCTCGCTCCGAAGAAATTTTCGTCGCGCCGGCAGGTTGTAAAACAGTTGGCGCACTTCGACGTCCGTGCCCGGCGCGTGGCCGGCTGATTTGACCTGGAGAATTTTTCCGCCGTGGACGACGACCTGCGTGCCTTCCGGCGTGTCGCCGTTGCGCTCGCGTGTCGTAAGGGTGAATCGGCTGACGCTGGCGATACTCGGCAGGGCTTCGCCGCGAAATCCCATCGTCGTGATGGCCGCGAGGTCCTCGGCCTTTTGAATCTTGCTGGTGGCATGGCGTTCCAGGCAAAGGAGCGCGTCGTCCCGGTTCATACCGACGCCGTCATCGGTTACGCGAACCAGGCTCCGCCCGCCCGCCTGAATTTCCACCGTGATGCGGCTGACCTGCGCGTCGAGCGCGTTTTCGACGAGTTCCTTGACGACACTGGCCGGACGTTCAACCACTTCGCCGGCGGCGATCTGGTTGGCGACCTGTTCAGGCAGGAGGCGAATCCGGTTCATGCCGATAAGCTAAAACCAACTCGCGGAAAATCGAATGGAAATTTCCAGCGGCCCTGAGGAAGGAAAACCGGCGCGCCAGTGGGGAAGGCCGTTTCCAACTAACGGCCTTCGCCCTTCTGACCCTCTTCCCGTCGAATCGGCAGGCTGAAGGAAAATATGGCGCCCCGCCCCGGCTCGCTGCGGGCGCTGATTTTGCCGTAATGATCCTCGACGATCTTTTTGCAGATCGAAAGGCCCAAACCTGTGCCCTGCGATTTGCCATAAGTAGCGAACGCTTCGAACAGACGCGGAGCGATTTCCGGCGCGATGCCCTTGCCGGTGTCCTCGATTTCAGTCACCACTTCCTTTTCATTCTGCTTGAAACGGATTTTGACTTTGCCGCCATCCGTCATCGCGTCGCAGGCGTTGTTGATAATGTTGTAAAATACGTGGGGCAGACGCGTCGGGTCCAGCAGCAGAGCAATCACGGGCGGTTCGTTTTCCAGCTCGAGCTTGACAGACTTCGCGTCAACTTCGGGGCGGATGTCTTCGACGAGTTGTTTGACGAAATCCGCGTAATCGGTGCGCGCCAGCACGACGGTGGAGGCTGACCCGCGCGTGAATTCGAGCAGCTCGTTGATCATGTTGCTCAACCGGTCAATCTGTTTCCGGATGCGGTTTTTGGCGGCCTGGCGCATCTCTGGCGTGGAATTGTCCATCGCGGCCATTTCCGACGAGATGCCGATGATGTTAAGCGGGTTCTTGAAATCGTGGACGACCGAGCGGGCAAAGCGACCGACCAGCGTGAGGCGTTCGGCCTGGAGAACTTCCTGGGTGTAATGATGATTGAAATCGCGCATGCGCAGACTGAATTCCTTCACCAAACTGACGGCCACACCCGGCGATCGCGCCAGGATTTTGAGCAGGTCATCGCGCAGGATGAAATAGACCTGGGTGTCGATTTCGGCCGTCGCCGTCGCCGAGCGCGGCTGGTTGTCCAACACGGCCATTTCGCCAAAGAAATCGCCGGCCCCAAGGCGGGAAAGCACGCGCCGCTGGTCCTGCCCAACCAGGCACGTGATTTGCACCTTGCCCTCGACGATGATGTAGAGGCCATCGCCCGGATCGCCCTCTTGAAAGATGTGGCGTCCGGCCTTGTACGTGTTGAGTTGGGCGGTTTGTTCCAGGGCCTGCAATTCGGTAGCGAGCATGCCGCTGAACAGTTTGTTGTTCTTGAGGACAACCATAGGCCGGCAGTGTACCGGAAAAACCAACAGCGTAAAGCACAGAGATGGAGGGGTCATACTTTCGCGACGCGCAACAGGACCATTTGGCGGCCTTCTCCATTATGTCGGCGCGGACGTTCCACTTTCTTCCCGACCCGGACGCGAGGATTTTCCATGGTTGGCGCAGGCCCGCTGGAGGCGCAATGTTCTCACGCCGCAATCTGTTTCTTCGGCGCAAAATCGGCGCAACGCTTCGAGCCGGGAAACATCTTGTGCGGATTGCAGCGGTTCTCAGGATCAAACACACCACGCAGCGCGCGCATCGCGTCGAGGTCGTCCTTGGTGAATTGCTTCTCCATGAAATCTATCTTTTCCACACCGATGCCGTGCTCGCCCGTCACGCTGCCGCCGAGTTCAATGCACTTGTCCAGAATGTCGTGGCCCGCCGCGAGCGCGCGTTTCACCTGATCGGGATCGCGCTCATCATACAGCACCAGGGGATGAATATTGCCGTCGCCGGCGTGAAAGACATTCGGGATGCGCAGGCCGTATTTCCCGCTCGTCGCGCGGATGAAGCGCATGATCTCGGGCAGCTTCGAGCGCGGCACCACGCCGTCCTGGGTGAGATAATTCGGACTGAGCCGGCCGATAGCGCCGAACGCGCGTTTGCGGCATTTCCAGAGCAAAGCACGTTCGTCGTCGTCTTTCGCCAAACGCACTTCGCGGGCTCGATTCGATTTGCAGATTTCGATGACGCGTCCGGCCTGTTTTTCGAGTCCGGCTGCCACCCCGTCCAGTTCCACGATCAGCACCGCGCCGGCATCGAGCGGAAAGCCGAAGTGATAGGCGGCTTCGACCGCTTGCGTGATGAGCTGGTCCATCATCTCCAGCGCGCCGGGCACAATGCCCGAGGCGATAATGTCGCTGACCGTCTGGCTCGCGTCGTCCACGCTCCCGAACATCCCTTCACTGCCGATGACCGCACCGCGCAGATCGTAGCCGTCCACCTCCTCGCCGCCTTCGGGCTTCGTTCCGAGCCAGACAACTTCGCCGTCCGGCAAGACCATTTCGAAACCCAGCACATGGTTGGTCGTGACGCCATATTTCAGCGTGTGTGGGCCACCGGAGTTGGTAGCCACATTGCCGCCGATGGTACAGGCCGGCTGGCTGGAAGGGTCCGGCGCGAAGAGCAAGCCCCGCGACTTTACCGCGTTGGTGATCCAGGCGTTGACGCAGCCGGCTTCGACCAGCGCGCGGTGATTGCGATGGTCCACCGAAAGAATCCTGTTCATCCGCGACAGCGTGATCATCACTCCGCCGGTGACTGCCAGCACACCACCGCTCAAACTCGTTCCCGCGCCACGGGGAATGATCGGGATATTGTGTTTCGCGCAGAGCTTGACGATCGCGACGACCTGTTCGGTGGACTTTGGCAGGGCGACGAAATTCGGAAGATTCTTTTCGAGCGTATAAGCGTCGCATTCGTAAACGAGCAGTTCCTCCGGTTTCGACACCACGCCATCCTCGCCGACGATGGCGCGGAGCTGGTCAACCAGTTGCGGGGCATTTTTGTCCATCGTTGCTGGCACACGACAACGCTAAGCAAACGCACGCGGGCTGTCGAGCGGACTTCACCAGCGACGACGAAACAGGCTCAGATCGAATCGCGACGGTGCGTTTGTCATCAAATCCGTCAGCACCTCGCCAATTACGCTGGAGAATTTGAAGCCGTGGCCGGAACAAGGACTGGCAATCAGCACTTGCGGGTGCTGCGGATGCCGGTCAATGAAGAAATGATGGTCGGGCGTGTTGGTGTACATGCAGACGACCGCTGTCCGCAAATCGCCCTCCCCGCCGGGAAGGAACTTTCTTACCAGAGCGCGCATCGCTGCGACTTCCTTTGGCGCCACCTCGCGACTGATGGAATCGGGATTGACGATCTCGCCCTCGTGATGACCCGCGACCTTCACGCCGTCGCCCAGG
>QHPA01000369.1 GCA_003218935.1 Verrucomicrobiota bacterium | reverse complement strand
GCACCAGAAAAAGAAACAACCAGGGTTGCCAGATGAAGAAGCTCGCCAGCGACGCCTGGCCCAGCTCGAAAAAGGGCGCTCGCCCGACCATGAAGGTGAAGAACCCGCCCAGCAGCAGGAAAATCACCAGAAAAACGTAGGCGACCGGCGAAGAGAAATAGCCGATTAACTCCCGTTTCGCCACGGCTTTGATATTGCTTAAACTCGTGTTCATTTCCGATCCTCTTGCAAAGTGTCCGGCATGGTGATGCTGCGAAATACTTCGTCCAAACGCCCCTCCTCAGTGTGCAACTCCTCGATCTTCCAACCCTCGCGCGCCGCCGTTTCGTAAATGCCGCGGGCCAGTTCGCCGTTGCGACAGTTGGGCTGCGGGAAGACTCGCGCCGTGACGCAGGTCTGCTCATCTTTGAGCACCGAGGTTTTTCGCGCGGTGGAAAGTTGCGACAGTTTTTGGCCGAGGGCCGATCCGTTGACGCCGCCAACCCGCAACGTGACCGCGCCGGCCACATCGGAGCGTTGCTTCAATTCCGCCGGCGTTCCGTTGGCCACGATTTGTCCGCGGTCGATGATGATCGCCCGCGTGCAGGCGGCCTCGACTTCCTCCAGGATGTGTGTCGAAAAGACGATCGCCTTCTTCTCGCCCATGCGCCGGATCAAACCGCGCACCTCGTGCTTTTGGTTCGGGTCGAGGCCGTCAGTCGGTTCGTCGAGGACCAGCACGTCTGGATCGTGGATGATGGACTGCGCGAAACAGGTGCGGTGCCGATAGCCTTTGGAGAGGGTTTCGACGCTTTGATACAGCACCGATTCCAGAAAGCACATTTCCACGACGCGTTGAATGGCTTTATTCTTCTCCTCTCCGCGCAGGCCGCGCAATTCGGCGGTGAAATTCAGGAAGCTATGGACGGTCATGTCCGTGTAAGCAGGCGCGTTTTCGGGAAGATAACCGAGGAGACGCTTGGCCTGGAGCGGCTGATCGATCATGTCGAACTCGCCGATCCTGACGGTGCCGGCCGAGGGCGGAATGAACCCGGTGATCATCCGCATGGTGGTGGATTTGCCTGCGCCGTTCGGGCCGAGGAAGCCGAGCACCTCCCCGCGCTCAACCGTGAACGAAACACCGTTGACGGCAACCTTCGGGCCGAATGATTTACTCAAATTCTGAACTCTAATCATCCCATTTACTCCATTTCAATGACCGCGCTTCCAAAGGCCATAGCCTGCCTTATACCGCAACCCGGCCTTCGTCATCAATAATACCTGCACGTATTTAATTGGATGCCGCTATTTTTACACTATTTGTCAAGTGGCTCGCATTTTTTGACAATTTACCGGAAAAACGTTCATTCTTTTTCGTCCATCGGGGTCCTGAAATCAATCCTCTGCCACGCGGCGTCCTTCAAACAAAAGATACAACGTCGGCAGCACAAACAGCGTCAGGAACGTCGCCGAAATCAATCCGCCGATGATCACGACGGCCAGTGGCTTCTGCGTTTCGGAGCCGATCCCGTGCGAGAGCGCCATCGGCAACAGGCCGAGCATGGCCAGCAGCGTCGTCATCAGGACGGTGCGCAATCGGACGAGGGCGCCGTTGAGCACGGCCTCGAATGGGATCGAACCGGAATCACAAAGTTGATTGAAATAGCTGACCATGACCACGCCGTTCAACACCGCTTGTCCGAACAACGCGATGAACCCGATGGCGGCCGAGACGCTCAAAGGGATACCGGTAAACAGCAACGCGAAAATGCCGCCGATCAGCGCAAAAGGAACGTTCAACAAAATCAACAACGCGCTCATGATCGATTTGAAGGCGTCAAACAACAGCACAAAAATCAGGAAGACGCTCACCGGCACGATGAACGCCAGTCGTTTCATGGCCCGCTGCTGATTTTCAAACTCCCCGCTCCAGGTGACATAATAGCCTTCGGGCAACTGCACGGACTTCACACGCTCTTGCATGTCGGCCACGACACTGCCCATGTCGCGCCCGTGGATGAAAACGCCGACGGCCACCACGCGTTTGCCATTCTCGCGGCTGATGTTCATGGCGCCGCCGCCGACTTTGAAGGTGACCACCTGCTCCAGCGGGATGTGCATTCCTTCCGGCGTGTCCACCAGCACGTTTTTCAAATTAGCCAGCCGTCGCTCTGCCTCCGGCAGGCGCACGACGACGCTGAAGTGCTTTTCCCCCTCCCATAGTTCCGTGGCGACTTTGCCGCCCAGTCCGGTCTCGATCACATCCTCGATGTCGGAGACGTTGAGGCCGTAACGGGCCGCCCGATCGCGATCAATTTCGAGGAGCGACTGCGGCACCTCGCCCGCCCGATCAATGAAGACCCGCGCTACGCCGCGCACGGTCGAAAAGCTGCGAATGAAGTTTTGCGCGTTGGTTCGCAGGATCGTCGAGTCGTCGCCGAACAACTTGACGACGATTTGTCCGTCGATCTGCGAAATACTCTCCAGCACGTTGTCGCGAATCGGTTGTGAAAAACTGGTCTCGATGCCTGGAATCTTGTCCAGCTCGCGGTCCATCTCTTCGATGACGCTGTCTTTGGTCACATTCCGTTTCCATTGGGACGGCGGTTTCAAGTCCACAAAGATTTCCGCCATGTTGAGCGGCTTGGGGTCGGTGCCGTCCTCGGGACGCCCTGCTTTGGAAATGACGGAGTTGACCTCAGGGATTCTTCGCAAAGCGGCCCGCATGCGAGCACAGAGCGCCATGGTTTCGCTCAGTGAGATTCCGGCGGGCATATTGGCGTTGACCCAGATCGTGCCTTCGTTGAGTTCCGGCAAAAATTCCGTTCCGAGACGCGGCACCAGGGCCAGGCTCACGCCCAGGACCGCCACCGCGAGTCCGAGCACGGCCTTTCGATGACTCAGCGCCCAGGCGAGCGCGGGTCGATAGAATCTTTTGCACGTCAGCACAATCAGATTGTCTTTGTGTGGCAGGTTCTGCCGAAGGAGGTAGAAACAAAGCAAGGGAACCAAAGTCAGCGAAAACAGCAACGAACCCGCCAGCGCCGAGGTCACCGTCCAGGCCATCGGCGAAAAAATCCGGCCTTCGTGACGCTGCAACG
>QHPA01000368.1 GCA_003218935.1 Verrucomicrobiota bacterium | reverse complement strand
CGACTGAACAGTTCACTTTGAACGTTGGACAGTACTCATTTGACCTCAAATACCAACCGCCTTTACGGCAAAACAGTGAAGGCCAAAGAGTGCCAATCGGCACGGCTGGTGTAGAGATCATCGACGTCGACCATGCTTGGGGGCCTTCCCTCTCCGTCCCTGAACCCTCTGCATGGTGGCTTTGGGTAGTTCCCTTAGGGTTGGTGATCCGGAGGCGCAAATGAGCAATTTACCAGGATTTCTGTGCAGCCATTCCTCTTGGCATTCTCCGCAATGCGCTGCGCATCGCCACGGTGGCCATGCTCTGCGAGCACATCGGGCCGCGGATGATTCATTCCTGGGTCCACACGCACGGCGGCCTGGTTTTCTTCGCGCTGTCGCTCGTGCCATTGCTGACTTTGCTTCTCGTTCTGCGAACATTGGAAAAACAAAAAGGAGAATTATGAAAACCACACTACTACTCACCGCGCTCCTTTGTGGGAGCGCACAAGCCAACCTCATCACTGTAGACATCGAAGGTAATACGACTCCTATTGGCCGCTACACCGACCCCAACGCCAATGTAACGGGCAGCTATACCGTTCCCGGCAGTCAATACTCACCAGAGTTCAATTTTCACGCTGATACGCTTGATTGGCGACCATTTGGTGCGACTTTTTTCACGGCAGGTATTCACGGCAGCTTTTCAGTCGCAACGCCAGGCACAGGCCGTTTCGACCTGTATTGGGCACCATCACTGTTAGGGGCCATGCAATCCAGTGATTTTAAGATTGACGGTATCACACGACTTTACGACAGCTTTGAGTCTGGGAAAACAACGGCAGATATAACCCTAAACGCTGGCACGCACACGTTCGATCTGTGGTACACACCGCCTGTGGCAGAAACAATAGTACTTCCGAATGGCTATGACGTTGCGACATTACCAACCGGAAAAAATGGCATTGCGATTATTGACGAAGATCATCCCTGGGGCCCAACTTCCTCAGTCCCCGAGAGCAGTTGGCTCTGCTGGCTGCTCCCACTGGGCCTGCTGCTGTGGAGGCGCAAATAAGTTTATGTGCGAGATTCGCCGGTTCACAGCGATTGGGTTAGCTGATGCTTTTCTTCGCGCTGTCGCTCGTGCCATTGCTGACTTTGCTTCTCGTTCTGCGAACATCGGAAAAACAAAAAGGAGAATTATGAAAACCACACTACTACTCACCGCGCTCCTGCTCATGCAAGCAAGGGCTGGCGCTCAATCCGCAATCACGGTGGACATCTGGCGTGCGCCAGACCTAAACGAATTCGGCATTCCTGACCCTGGTGCTTATCCGACTGTATTCGTTGGCAGTTACACTGTGCCAATGGCCAATCCATACTCACCCGAGTTGAACTTTAACGCTGATACACTTGACTGGCGACCATTTGGTCTAAGCTGGTTCAAGGCTGATATTCACGGTTCGTTCACAGTTGCAACACCTGGCACAGACCAGTTGATGTTTCGTGGTGGTATCATGGGACGTGTGAGCATTGCCTCCTTAACAATTGATGGCAATTACCACCCAGTCCTATTTACAAGTTCTATTGATGGGCTGTATAAAAACACTGTTACTCTATCAGAAGGGCTGCATTCGTTTGACCTTATTTACATGCCTGGTCAATCGCAGACCCTTGTTGGGCCTGGTGACGTGCAAACCCGGCCCAACGGCAAGGACGGCATCGCAATCGTCGACGTCGACCATACCTGGGGACCAACTTCGTCGGTCCCTGAAAGCACCTGGTTAGTGTGGTTGTTCCCGCTTGGACTCTTGCTGTGGAGGCGCAAATAAGTTTATGCGCGAGATTCGACGGTTCACAGCGATTGGGTTGGCTGATGCTTTTCTTCGCGCTGTCGCTCGTGCCATTGCTGATTTTGCTTCTCGTTCTGCGAACCTCGGAAAAACAAAAAGGAGAATTATGAAAACCACACTACTGCTCACCGCGCTCCTGTGTGGGAGCGCACACGCCGAAATCAAAGTTGATATTTTCACGTTCGACTACAACCACTCGTTGATTGGTTCGTTTACCATGCCCAGTCAATCACCCTTTAGTCCTGAGTTGAGTTTGGGCGGACCAAACAAAGACTGGCATCCGTTTGGCCTCACTGGATTCTTCGCGGAGCTACACGGTAGTTTCACTGTGGCGACTCCTGGGACTGGCTTCTTTGATTTGGATTGTCCGGTCAACATGTCCTCGGGTGCTTTCTTCAACATTGACGGGGTAGCTTCAATGGACAAAGGGTCTTCGCGATTCATCACCATTGACAAACCTGGCACCTACAACTGGTCTATTCTCTATTCGCCTGAAATCGCGCAGGATTACGACCACGGCTCTCAACCCACTGGCCGCAGTTGGATTGAGTTGACCGATTTCGACCATGTTTGGGGACCCTCTACTGGTGTTCCTGAATCAACGGCTTGGTGGCTCTGGCTAGTGCCAGCGGGGATTTTGCTGCTGCGGAGGAAGCAAACGCACCAAAGCGAAGTATCCGAAGATTCCTGATTCTCGCAAAATCCCTGATTTTATTGGTCGCAATCGCTGTTTTGTGAGGGCTTTTTGAGTGGTGGTAGGAGCTGGATTCGAACCAGCGAAGGCGTAAGCCAGCAGATTTACAGTCTGCCCCCGTTGGCCACTTGGGTATCCTACCACTCGCCGTCTTTGCAGGGACGGGGATTTAAGCCAAACCCCGCCGCCGCCCTCAAGCGCAAAGTTCTGTTCTTCAATGCCAGCCTTTGCGCCGACCGCCGTCGAACTTTGAACTTTGAACTTTGAACTTTGAACCCTACCTTTAGTCCATGTTCGATTCGCTGAGCGGCAAGCTCCAGACTGTTTTCAAAAATCTGCGCGGACTCGGCAGGATTTCCGACTCCAACGTCGCCGATTCGCTGCGTGAAGTCCGCCTGGCGCTGTTGGACGCCGACGTGAATTTCAAAGTGGCGCGCGATTTCGTTGATCGCGTCAAGGAGAAGGCGGTCGGCCAGCAGGTCATCCAAAGCATCCAGCCCGGCCAGCAAGTCATCAAGATCATCCATGACGAACTGGTCGAACTGCTCGGTTCGCAAAATGCCGGCCTGCAACTGCTTGCCCGGCTGCTGAAAAAACAGGGCCGCGCGCCGTTGCTGGTCGCGGCGGATGTTTATCGGCCCGCCGCGATGGACCAACTCGAAACGCTCGGCCAAAAACTGGAGATTCCAGTCTTCGTCAAGCGCGGCGAAACGGACATCCTGAAAATCGCTCGTGAAGCGTTTGACTTCGCCCGCGCGAACAACCGCAACACGCTCATCTTCGACACCGCCGGCCGCATGCAAATCGACGAACCGCTCGTGCAGGAACTCGTCCGTTTGCGCGACCTGGTCAAGCCGCAGGAAATCCTGCTCGTGCTCGACGCCGCCACCGGCCAGGAAGCCGTCAACGTCGCGACGCATTTCGATCAGGCGCTCAACATCACCGGAGCGGTCCTCACCAGGCTGGACGGCGACGCGCGCGGCGGCGCGGCGCTGAGGTTGAAGGCAGTCACGGGCAAGCCGATCAAATTCGCCGGTACCGGCGAAAAGCTGGAGGACTTCGAGCCGTTCCATCCCGAACGCATGGCGCAGCGCATCCTCGGCATGGGCGACGTCGTCAGCCTCGTGGAAAAGGCCGCGGAGACCGTGGACCTGGACGAAGCGAAGCGCATGGAAGAAAAGATGCGCAAGGGCCAGTTCACGCTCGAAGATTTTCTGGAACAACTGCGCCAGATGAAAAAGCTCGGCCCGCTCGAAAACCTGGTCGGCATGTTGCCCGGCGGCTCGGAGATGATGAAGGGCGCGGACATGAGTAAAAGTGAAAAAGAATTTCGGCGCATGGAAGGAATGATTTGCGGGATGACACCACAGGAACGCCGCAATCCGCAAATCCTCAACGCACGCCGGCGTCAGCGCATTGCCAAAGGCAGCGGCGTGAGCGTGGCTGAGCTCAACACGCTGCTCAACCGCTTCAGCCAGATGCAGCAAATGATGAAGAAGATGGGCAAGTTCTCGAAGATGATGACGAAGATGGGCGGCGGCATGCCGGGGATGTTTCGAAGATAGAGGCAATGTTCTGACTGACTCCGTTAAACACGTCAGAAGAATAGTCCAGTCACTTTCCAACGGGCGAAATGCGTTTCCCACTCATCGTTCGCACTTCCCAATCTTTTGATCGCAGCGTGACCGTCACGGCTTGGTCGTCGCTCGTGTAGAAAACGGGAATTCCGCGACGTTCCAATCGCTCGCGCAGTTCCTTCGTCGCGCGTTCCTGCGCCGGCACTTCGCTGGCGCTCACGATGATGACGCGCGGTTGCACGGCGTCGAGCAGCGCGTCACCGAGCGGTTCGCCGCGGGCGGGAATCCCGCAGACCACCACGTCGGCCCTCAAGTCGTGTTCGCCTTCGAGCAAGGTCCTTTGGCCGGGCCGGCCCAAATCCGAGCAAAGCAAAACGCGCACGCCGTGAAATTCACCGCGCAATACGAGGGCGCTGTCGTCGGCTTCTGGGAAACGGTTGTCGGTTGCGGGATGGAGAATGGTCCAGTTGCCGAATTGATCGCCACGATTGACTTGCCGCCAGCGTCGCGGCGACAACTCGAGTTCTCCGACGATTTCGCGGTACGCGGCTGAGCGAAACCTTACGTTGCTCGTCAAGATTTCTCCGACCGAAAATTCTTTTCCCATCAACGCTGTGCCGCCGATGTGACGGAGGTCGCCGTGCGTCAGCAGCAAATGCGGCAGGCGATTCAGGCCTTGTCCGTGCAGGAAGGGCGTCACCACAAAGCGCGCGGCGGATTCGTTGCCGCAATCGATCAGCAAATCGTTCGCGCGTCCAGGCGCGTCCGCAAAAATCGCATCGCCGCCGCTCAATGGAAGCACGGTGATGCGTGTGTCACTCCGATGCTGGTTCCACTGAACCAGGCCGGCGACGGCAAGCAACCCTGCTCCCGCAGCCGTCCAAAGCCGTCGCTTGGGCGCAAGCAACCAACCTGTGACGGTGCCAAAGAGGAGCGTGTAATAGATAATGAAGCCGGTCACGCCCGGCGCCTTGACGTAGAAGTAAGCGCCTGACAGCGTCGCGAACCAATCGCTGAGCTGGATCATTGCTTCCATCCAAAACCAGCCGCTGAAGTTGAACAATTCACTGAGCCACGGCCACCAGGCGGTCAGCAGGCTGCCGAGATTGCACGCCAGCGCGAGACTGCTCAACGGAACGATGATTAGATTTGCAATCAAACTGACCGGCGTGAACAAATGAAAATAATACGCGATGAGCGGCAGCGAACCGAGCCAGGCCGCGAGCGAAGTGGCGAAGCTGGCCGTCACGAAACGGATCGGGCTGTCCAGCCAGCGACGCCAGCGCGGCCGCAGTTCCGGCGGCAGCAGCGGATCACTTTGCAGCAGGCGTTGACGGATTTTTTCAATCGGCGGCAGCAGCAGCGCGATGCTCAGCACGACGAAGAAGGAGAGTTGAAAGCTCGCTTGAAAGAGCTGTTGCGGGTCCCAGAGCAGAATGATGAAGCCCGCAGCGGCGAGTGAATTGAGCAGGTCGCTCGGACGCTTGAGCGCCCAGCCGAGAATGATGACGGTCATCATTATTGTGGAGCGGATCGCCGACGGCTGCCAGCCGGTGGCCGCGGTGTAAAACCAGATGAGCGGGATGACCAGCCAGCCGCAGGTGCCCCGAGGGACTTGCAGGAAGCGCAGCAGTGCCACGATAATGCCGGCAATGAGCGCGATGTGCAGCCCGCTGATGGCGAAGATGTGCATCGTGCCGGTGCGCATGAACGGCTGCGAAACTTCGCCCGTAAGCGCGGTCGTCCAGCCGAGCGCCATGGCCCAGGTCAGGCGCAATGATTCGTCCTGCTCCGGCAAACCGCGCTGTAAAGTTTTCTGCGCCCAGTTGCAGAAACGGTCCGCCACCGGCGGCGTGGCCGGACTGTGATTCGTCCGAACGATTCGCCAATCATTCGTGTTCTCGACGCGAAGTTGGTGATAGATCCCTTGCCGGCGCAGGTAGGTCCGATAGTCGAACAAACCTTCGGCAGCCGGACCTTTCGGCGGTTGGACCACCCCCGTGACCTCAATGGTTTGCCCGCCGAAATAATTCGATCCCAAGACACCGGGCATGGTGACAGTCACGCAGCCGAAAGCGGACTGCCAGTTCGCGCCTCGCTGCAAAGCAGCCACGTCCACACGGGCAAGCGTGTGCCACGATTCCTTTTCGTGATTCTCGTAAACCCGCTGGCTGGGCGTTTCGCTGAGCGCGCCGCGCAGGGTGACCAGTTCGACGTTGGTTCCAACCAGCGTTCGAAGGTCGAAA
>QHPA01000367.1 GCA_003218935.1 Verrucomicrobiota bacterium | reverse complement strand
CTGGAACACACAGGCGAGACGCCGGTGCCACTACGCCTGCCAGCCAGGATGGCCGCCGCTACACGCCGCGTCCGGAAGACAAAAACGGCGCGGACAAAAGTCCGCGCCGCTCGGTTCCTCCCGGACCGCTCGGTTCAAAGTTCACACATCGTAATAGAGAAAGAACTCGTAAGGGTGGGGGCGCAGGCGAATCGCGTCGGCTTCCTTGCGTTTGGCCGCCAGCCACATCTCCAGGAAGTCTTCGGTAAACACATCGCCCTTGAGCAGGAAGTCGTGGTCTTTGTCCAGTTGGTTCAAGGCCTCCTCCAGACTGCCCGGAGTCTGCGGCACCTTGGCCATCTCCTGGGGCGCCAACTCATACATGTTCTTATCGATCGGTTCACCGGGGTCCATTTTGTTGAGCACCCCGTCCAGGCCCGCCATCAGTAAAGCGGTGTAGCACAGATACGGATTGGCCGAAGGATCGGGAGGGCGGTACTCGATGCGCTTGGTCTTGGGATTTTCGCTGTAGGTGGGGATGCGGATGGCCGCGCTGCGGTTGCGCTGGCTGTAGGCCAAATTCACCGGCGCTTCGTAGCCCGGAACCAAGCGTTTGTACGAGTTGGTCGTCGGGCTGCACAGGGCGCACAGCGCCTTGGCGTGTTTCAACAACCCCCCGATGTAATGCAGCGCCAGGTGGCTCAAGCCCGCATACTCATGCCCCGCAAACAACGGTTTGCCTTTCTTCCACAGCGATTGATGGGTGTGCATGCCGCTGCCGTTGTCCCCAAAAAGCGGTTTGGGCATCAGGGTGACGGTCTTGCCATGCTTGCGGGCCACGTTCTTGAGCACGTATTTGTAGAGCATCATGTGGTCGGCTGTCTTGACCAGAGTGTCGAAGCGGAAGTCGATCTCCGCCTGGCCCGCGGTGGCCACTTCATGGTGCTGGCGCTCGATCTGGATGCCCAATTGCTCCATCGTCAGGCACATCTCGGTGCGGATGTCCTGCTGCGTGTCCAAGGGCGCGACGGGGAAATAGCCTTCTTTGTGGCGGATTTTGTAGCCCAGGTTGGGCATCTCCTCCCGCCCGGTGTTCCAGATGGCCTCTTCGGAATCGACGGAATAAAACGTGCCGTTGGGTTTGGAGTCGAACTGCACGTTGTCAAAGATGAAGAATTCGGCTTCCGGACCGAAGACCGCGCTGTCAGCGATGCCGGTGGACTGGAGGTATTTTTCGGCCCGTTGGGCGA
Source organism: Verrucomicrobiota bacterium (assembly GCA_003218935.1). Classification (GTDB taxonomy): domain Bacteria; phylum Verrucomicrobiota; class Verrucomicrobiia; order Limisphaerales; family AV2; genus AV2. The sequence continues at coordinate 2,886 of QHPA01000367.1, read as the reverse complement.
TGCCGCGCGGGTCGCGGGTGTAGGCTTCCTTGGTGCCGGTCTCGGCGATGGTGCAGGTCAGCGAGAGGGTGGGGATGGCCATGAAGGGGTCGATGAAGGCGGTGGCCGGATCGGGCATGGCCAACATGTCGCTGGCTTCGATCGATTTCCAGCCGCGGATCGAAGAGCCATCGAAGCCCAGGCCATCGCTGAAGGAGTCTTCAGACAGTTCGCTGATCGGCAAGGTGAAGTGTTGCCAGGTGCCGAAGGTATCGACGAACTTCACGTCCACCATCCTGGCGCCCTGCTTCCTGGCCAGCTCCAACACCTGCCTGGGGCTGCCCATAGGTCGGTTGCGTTCTACTGTTTTCTTCATTTGGATTACGGACAAAAATTCCCGCCGACGAAATCACACGCCAAGGGGAAAATTAATTAAACTGCCTGCTCTCCGGTTTCCTCGGTGCGGATACGGATGGCATTTTCGATGGAACTGACGAAGACCTTGCCGTCTCCGATCTTGCCGGTCCTGGCGGCTTTGACGATGGCCGGAACGGCATCTGCAACCAGGTTGTCCGGCAGAACAACTTCGATTTTGAGCTTCGGAAGAAAATCGACGGTGTATTCGCTTCCGCGATAAATCTCGGTGTGCCCTTTCTGGCGACCAAACCCTTTAACTTCCGTGACCGTCATCCCTTCCACGCCGATGTCGGAGAGGGCTTCCTTCACGTCTTCCAGCTTGAAAGGCTTGATGATCGCCTCGATTCTTTTCATGCGCGGTTTCTATTCCAGGCGGCGATACTAACAACCACTCGATGTCTGTAAACAGGAATTTCAAAATCAATCGCTTTTTTTTCACACCCTTTTTTGCGCGAAGGGAAAATTCCGAAATGCTTCACAAACTGGTTTTTCAGAAAGTCCGCGCACGCGGCAGGAGCGCGGTGGGTCCCTGCTGATCAAACTCGATCAACCATTAAACAAAATTGATTATCACGCCGGAAGATGAAACACAGAATCCCAGGCAACGAAGGGGCACAAAGCTGCATTTTCTTGAGCCTTTTCCGCCTTTTTGTGGCCAGCTTCATCTCCTTAAATGGTAATGGATCCTGCGGTCTTCCGGGCGACAGGTTGACCTTCGCTTGACAAAGGGCTGCTGCGATGGTTCTTTGCTCGTGCGTTAGGCAACGGATTTCGGGCAAATGCTGTTTGTGAATGTTCTTTGACTGCCCAACAGATTTCAGTTCCGGTTTGGTACAGGCTGGAGCTGGAAAACCCACGTAATCCCACTGTTGTACTGATTCCGAAAATTCCCCGGGTCCTTACGGTCACCCCCTGACTGGAGGACCCGGTTTTATTTTTCCCTCCAAGCCTCGCAGCGCTGAATCTCATGCAAGCAACGCCAGGCGAACATCCTTTGACGGCGCCTGCTTTCGCAGACAATCATTTGATGAGGGGCCGAACGCCGGGCAAGAAGTGTTCGAATGTTTGGCAAATACTCTACTCTATTCCTGCGGCTTCTTCTGATTGGCGCGATACTTCAACACCTGCACGTCTTCGAGCGTAACCAACCCTTCGAGCACCATTAGGTCCAGATGCGGCAGCAGGCGATTGATTTTCTCTTCGGTATCGACGATTTCGATGATCATCGGCAAGTCCACAGAAAGCCGCAAAATTTTCGCGGTGTGCAGGTGGCTGTTGGCGCCGAAACCCATTGGACCACGCAGGACCGTGGCGCCAGCCAGACCAAGTTCGCGCGCCTTCAACACAATCGCTTCGTAAAGCGGCTGGTGATGCCAGCGGTCGCTTTCGCCGATGAAGATGCGGAGCAGTTTTCCACTTTCAGGAATTTTCATGTCACTGATTGATCAATTGGCCGACGAGATAGCCCAGCCAGACCGCGACCAGACAGAGCGCGAGCGACAGCGCGATATTGGCTCCGGCGTAAAGCCACTGTCCTTCCTGCACCAGATTCAAGGTCTGCAAGCTAAAGGAGGAAAACGTGGTATAACCGCCGCAGATGCCCATCATCAAAAACTGGACTACGAACGGACGCAGGTTCGGATGAACCCGTCCTTCGGCGCCGGCGACGGCCGCAACCGTGCCAATGACGAAGGACCCGGTGATATTCACGACCAGCGTGTTCCACGGAAAAACTGTGCCCAGGCGATCGGCGACGATGCCGGACAGCCAGTAGCGGGTGACCCCACCGATGGCGCTGCCCAGAGCGATCCAAAGATATTCCATCTTCAAACGGTTTCTGCTGTAACAAATCCCCCGTTACCGCCAAAGAAAAAACGAACGCGCTGCGCTGCGCCTTTGCGGGCTTTTCGTCGGAATGGGCTTGACACACCCGCCGTCTTTCAATGTTACTGGCGGTTGAAGCGTAAGTCCTGGTTTCCGCTGGTATTGATCCTTGTCCGATGCGGCGTCACTCCCCTCCTGGGGAGCGAAGCGGATATCAAAATCCCCGACCTCGCGCCGGTGACGTTTAGCGGGCTGGGTGGTGTGAGCGGCCTGACCTTGATGTATCTCGGCATCCTGATTTGCGCAGCAGGCGCGATCTTTGGCCTGGTGCAATACAGGCAGACCAAGGCACTGCCGGTACACGAATCGATGGGCAACGTGACCAACACCATCTGGGAGACCTGCAAGACATACCTGTTTCAGCAAGGCAAGTTTCTCGCCATTCTCTGGCTGCTGATCGCGGCGTGCATTTTCTTTTATTTCAAGGTGCTTGAGGGTCAGAGCTTCGGCCATGTTCTCGTCATTCTGCTGGCCTCGATCCTGGGTATCCTCGGTTCCTACGGCGTCGCGTGGTTCGGCATCCGGATCAACACCACGGCCAACTCCCGCACCTCGTTCTCTGCGCTCAAGGGCAACGCGCTCGCCACACTTGGCATCCCTTTGCGT
>QHPA01000071.1 GCA_003218935.1 Verrucomicrobiota bacterium | reverse complement strand
TCTTTCTGGATGCGTAATCTCCGCGTAAAGCCAGGGCTCCTTTTCGAGATGCGCCTTGCGAATCTCCTCCATAGCCTCCCGTTCGGCTTCGGAATCGGATCTGATGCTATTGTCGAGCGTGTGTTTGTGGTATTCGCGGTTGTTCCACCATTCGGCGGTGTAGCTCCAATGCGCGTCGAGGCGGATGGCCAGGTTATACCGAACACCATTGATGACAATTTCCTTTTGGCTGCTGGAGTCCATAACCGGGATTTCAATCTTTCCAACTGACAACCAGCGACAAGACGGGCCAAAAGCACCAAGACGATTTGCGTTGGCCAGGTGACATAGCGAGGTTGTTGAGCTACAAACATGCCGACCTTTGTCCGAGAGAGGTTTTTGAGCTTTTCCCGCGAATTTGTACTCGGTTCAACCCGTGTTGCGTCAAATCTACCGCGCGTGAAATGGGGAAAGTCACCCACTTATCTTTTCCATTGGGCTTTTTCCCCCAGGCAACGACCCTCCTGTCGTCGCACACTCAAACTGATGGCATTGCCCCCTGGTCTTCGCAACGAATTCGGGTCGGAGGGCAACGAGCCACCTGCGAACCATTGGTCAATTCTACCCTTTTTATGGTCGCGCTGCGTTACGAGCGAGTCCGGTGAACGCGGTGTTCAATGACTTGTCTTTCCGGTGAAACTGCCTGGATCGGGTCCGGTTTCCCAAGCCATCGCGTCGCTGGCCGTCACAGTCACCTCCCGCAGGGCGCCGGATTCCTGAGTCGAAGATGTGATCACGGACAACACAAGCGACACAGCCAGTTGCTGGCGCTTCCGCTGAGCATGTAGTACACCGTTAACGCGCCGGTTGTCTCACCGTTCCGCCAGAAGACGAACTGGCCTGGGTCAGGATTTGTTCCATCCCATATTCTGAAGCCCAATAATCGCTCGCGATGACCTGCACCGTCGGTGGCGTGGTGTCCAGCGTGGGGCGAACGCGATACCGGTTGGGTTACCCAATCCGGAGGCAAAAGTGCTCCGTACACCGTCCGGAGTGAATCTGTAAATATTGCCGCCATCCAGATCCGCCTCAAAGAGGTCGCCTGCGCCGTCAAAGGCCAGACCAACAAAAGCCGCACCGGAGGCAAAGACGCTCCGCGCGCCATCCGGCGTGACCTTGTATATTCTGCCATCGCTAAGAGCGGCCACAAACAGATTGCCCGCGTTGTCAAAGGCCAGGCCATGAGGGCTGCTCCCTCCGAAGCCAAAGGTGCTCTGCGCGCCGTCCGGAGTGAATTCATAAATGTTGCAAATGCCAAATCCGCTACAAAGAGATTCTGCGCGCGAGAGCTATTGTTCACCCACGACAGTGACTGGACTGGAAGTGCCTTGATTGCCCGCAGCGTCGCGCGCGGCAGCAGTCAGCGTGTGTGTGCCGTCAGGCGTCGTCGTCGTATCCCAACTGACGCTGTACGGCGCGTTGGTCATTTCACTGCCGAGGGCGGTGGTGTGGGTGGTGGAGGTTGATCGTTGTCCGCAATGGTGACGGTGGCGCTGCCTGATGTGCCGATTGTGTACGCTGAATTCGTCGAGATGGTGAGGACGACCGTTTCATCTCCTTCGACTTCTGTGTCATCAATCGGCTGCACGCGAAGGTAGGTCGTGTACACCCCGAAGGGGAACGTCACGGAGTTCGACAATTGCTCGTAGTCAACACCGTTGATCGCCGTTCCGCCCAGCGCGAAATAGACCGTTAGCGGGGCGCTCGTGCCAGAATAGGGAGAACGGTCGAACCGGAAATTCGTCCAACCCTCGCCGGGGCCACCTTCAGAGGCTGCCCCCGAAGCCGACACAGACACCGTTGCCGGAGTATCGTAATCGTTGTCACGGATGACACCCCTGACTGGGGTAGTTGTTCACCAGACGCACCGTGGGCAGTGGCGGCGTGGCGGTGTTGGGAGCAAAGGCCATGAAGGTCGGCTGGTTCAATCCGGTGGCAAAGGTGCTTCGCACACCGTCCGGAGTGAATTTGTAGATCTTACCGGCACCGGAATCCGTCAGAAAGACATTACCTGCACTGTCAACGACGACGCCTGTGGGCAAGTTAATATCGAACCCCGCAGCAAAGATGCTCCGCGCGCCACCCGGAGTTATTTCGTCAATGCCGGGAACGTAACGAGAGGGACTGTGGTCGGGATGGCCGGGTCCGCCACCAAGAGATTGCCCGCGCTGTCAAAGGCCAGACCATAAGGCGCAATTTGCTCTTCGTAGAAAGTGCTCTGTGTTCCATCCGGCGCGAATTCAACAATCCGGCCAGAGTGGGTATAGTAATAGACGTCTCCCACGAAGAGATGCCCCGCGCCGTTTACGGCCAAAGAAACCGGGTTGTCGTATCCGATGATCCAAGTGGCCAGGGTGCTGCGCGTGCCGTCCGGGCTGAATTTGTAAATGTTCGCGTTGCCATCTCCCGTATAAAGGTTGCCCGCCGGATCAATCGCCAGAGCACCACTGCCGCCGGAAGCAAAAGTGCTTCGGGCTCAATCGGGAGCAAATTTGTATATGTCACCGGCCGCCACGAAAAGGTTGTCTGCTTGATCAAAGGCCAGACCACCGCTCAACCCGGAGGCAAAAGTGCTTCGGGTTCCGTCCGGAGCGAATTGATAAATGTTGCCTCTGCCAGAGCCATCTGACACAAAGAGATTCCCCGCGCGGATGGTGGGATCGGTCACGACCGGATCATTGTCCGCAATCGTAACGGTGGCGTTGGCGGGCTCGCCGATCTTGTAGGCTTCATGAGCATAATCCGGATACAGCGTGAGCACTACGGTCTCGCTGGGTTCCGGTTCGTCGTCGTCAATCGGCACGACTGTGACCGCAACCGAAGTCGCGCTGGCGGGAATGGTCACTGAGTAGGGCAGCGGGTTGCCGGCAGTGCCGGGCACGGTCTGGTAATCTGTCCCATAGCTGGCCGTCCCGCCGCCTAGCCCGAAGGTGTAATACACGGTCAAATCTGAATTGGTGTCCCCGCTGCGGCTGATCGTGAATGTGCCGGGATCAGGTCCGGTTTCTGAAGCATTCGGGTCGGTGACCTGCACCGTTAGCACAGGCAGCGTGTCATTGTCGGTGATCGTGACGGTGGCGCTGCTGGGCGATTCAAGCATGTAAACCGCATTCGAAGACAGCGTGAGCACGACCGTTTCAGTGCCTTCCGCTTCCGAATCATCAATTGGCTGCACGACGACGTCGGCCGAAACCGCGCCGGCAGGGATGCTCACCGAATCGCCGAGGGGCTGATAATCGCTGCCGCTGGTGGCCGTTCCGCCGATCGTGAAATAAACTGTTAACGCCGCGCCGGTGTCGCCGGTGCGGCTGATCGTGAACCAGCCGGCGTTCAGGTCATTTTCGCCGGCGGAACTGTCCCCTGTCGTGACGGTCACCGTCGGCGGCGTGGTGTCCACAGGGGCCGTGTTGGGAGCGAAAGCAATAAATGTCGGCCCGTTCAACCCGGAGGCAAGCGTGCTTCGCGCGCCGTCCGTGGTAAATTTGTAGATGTTCCCGCTGCCTGGGTCCGCCACATAGAGAATACCAGCGCCGTCAAAGGCCAGGCCGTCAGGATAGTTCAACCCGGAGGCAAACGTGCTCTGTTGGCCTTCGGCAGTGAATCGGTAAATGTCGCCGGTGAGATAGTCTGAATAAAAAAGGTCTCCCGCGCTCTTAGAGGCAAGGCCATAGGATTCGTCAAGGCCCGAAGCGAAGGTGCTTCCCGCGCCGACAGGCGTAAATTTGTAAATATGGGCGTCGTTGCTGGCGCTCCCGGAGTCCGTCACGAAGAGGTTACCCGCGCTGTCAAAGGCCAGGGCGCTGGTATGCTGCATGCCGGAGGCAAAGAGGCTGTGGGCGCCATCCGGGTTAAATACATAAACAGACCCATAATCATCAGTCGCAAAGAGATTACCGGCGCTGTCGAAAGCCAGAGCAAAAGGGCTGTAGATGTTGGTGGCAAAAGCGCTCCCGGCGCCGTCTGGAGTGAATTTGTAAATGGTGGCGCTGAATCCGTCCGCTACAAAGAGGTTGCCGGCTCGGTCAACTGCCAGACCAAGCGGTCGCTTCATTCCGGCGGCAAAGATGCTCTGCGCGCCATCTGGAGAAATTTTCGCAACGCTCCCGTTCGCTTCAGACACGAAGAGGTCTTGGCCGGGGGCGCTGTTGTTCGCCGCCATAGTCACCGTGGGCAGAGAGCCGGTTTCTTGAGCTGAAGAGGCGATCACCGACAACAAGAGCGACACGGCCAAAATTTTGAGCGAGTGAGGTCTTTGCGTTTTCATAGCGAGCGTCTTGGTTTTCATTGTTTCTCTCCTTGGTGATTCCTTCCTTCACGTCCAGTCGGGAATGGTCCTCGGGCATGCTGAACGCCTCGAAGCGCCACCGCACGGCACGTTTAGTCCTCGCCGCCGCTCCGCGAAGGCGAACAAAGAGTGGTAACAGCCGGACCTGTTCCGATACATACCTTCCTGCTTTCCAATTCGCCGGAGTTATATCCGCGGTTGGTTTTGTGTTTCAACGGGTGGACTACCTAAAATCGACTTGGATCAGACCCCAAAAACATCGGAATGTTGGCCCCCAGGCAGGCCGGTAGGATGAGGCGGTCTTGACCTCAGCAGGGTCCGGTGAGAGGGCGCCCTGACGACGGCGAGGTCAGCCAGGCAAAATGTCCAAATGGCTCAAAACCCAACCGTTTTCACCGAGAAACCGGTTTTGCCGCCATACCACAAACGTGGTATGGCGCCATACGCGTTCCCTGCTAAACTAGGTCCAATCCTTCACCGGGCAGACGAAGAGCGGTGAGGAAATTTGTCCAGATTTGGGAGGGGAACCAATTCTTCGTCGTCCCTGGTGCCGAGGACACCAGGGACGGCAGCTGAGCCCAACCGTAAAGATTGACGGTTGGGTATTTTTGCTGTACGACCTGGCGACAACCACTCGCTTGACCGCATGCCCTTCCCTTCATCCAAAGCACCACGCGGCTGGCCGGTTTATTTCCTCTGGATTGCGTTGGTGATCCCAACGTCCGGGAGTGACTGGCCGCAATTTCTGGGTCCTGCGCGCAACGGCGTTTACACCGGGAGCGATCTGGCTGATTCGTGGCCAAAAGACGGACCCCTGGTCCTCTGGAGAAAAAAGATCGGCCAAGGCTTCAGTGGACCGGCGGTTTCGACCGGCAAATTGATCTTGTTCCATCGCCTGGATGACAAAGAGATCGTTGAATGCCTCGACGTCGCCGACGGCAAGTCGCGTTGGAGTTTTGATTATCCAGCGAGTTACCGCGACGACTTTGGTTTCGACGAAGGTCCGCGCGCCACGCCGACGATTTCCGACGGCAAAGTCTTCACCTTCGGGGCGGAAGGCGTCTTGCACTGCCTGGATTTGGGCACCGGAAAGAAACTCTGGAGCGCGGACGTGAGAGCCAAATTTGAAGCGCCCAAAGGTTTCTTCGGAATGGCCTGCTCGCCGTTGCTCGAAGGCAACGCCGTCCTGCTGAACATTGGCGGCGCCGACGGCGCGGGCATCGTCGCCTTTGACAGGACCACCGGCGGATTGCTCTGGAAAGCGACTGATGACGAAGCTAGTTACTCGTCACCGGTGGCTGCCACGCTCAACGGGCGGCGATACGCCTTCTTTTTCACCCGGCGCGGCCTGGTTGCGCTGGACCCCTCGAACGGCAAGGTTTTTTTTGATTTTCCCTGGCGGCCCAGGATCCAGGCCTCGGTCAGTGCCGCCGCGCCGCTGGTCATTGACGATCTGATTTTTCTTTCCGCCAGCTATCAGACCGGCGCAGCCCTGCTGCGCGTCAAAGACAATCACGTTGAAAAAATCTGGTCCAACGACGACGTGCTTTCCAATCACTACGCCACCAGCGTTTATCACGAGGGTTTTCTTTACGGATTTGACGGGCGGCAGGAAACCGGTCCGAGCCTGCGCTGTGTGGAACTGAAGACCGGCAAGGTTCGCTGGAGCGAAGACCGCTTTGGCGCGGGAACAATCACCCTGGCTGATCGACGACTGCTGGTGCTCAGGGAGAACGGCGAACTCATGCTCGCGCCCGCGTCGCCGGACGGTTTCAAGCCGATTTCCCGCGCGCAAGTCCTGCCCAACGGCGTACGCGCCTACCCCGCGGTTGCGGATGGCCGGGTTTACGGGCGCAGCAAAGACACGCTGGTCTGCGTTGACTTGCGGAAAGCGAAATAGGATTGAAAAGCGGCCGTGGAAATGGTTTCTTCACGGCAATTCATGGCCGACGAAAAGTTAACCGCTCCTCCCGTGCCCGGCGCAGTTTCTCAACGGTTGATGTCCCTGGATGCCCTCCGGGGCTTTGACATGTTTTGGATCATCGGCGCAGAAGACCTGTTTCATGGGCTGAATAAGATCTCCAACACCGGTGTCTTCCGTGTCATGGCGGAGCAATTGGACCACAAGGACTGGGAGGGTGTCCACTTTTACGACCTGATCTTTCCCCTCTTCGTTTTCATCGTCGGTGTGTCTCTCGTCTTTTCCCTGAGCAAAGCGATCGGGACCGCGGGCCGGGGGGCGACTGTTCGCCGCGTCATCCGCCGAGGCGTGATTCTGTTCCTGCTCGGAATTTTTTACTACGGCGGCTTCAGCCACGATTGGCCTGACATCCGGTTGATGGGCGTGCTCAATCGCATCGCACTTTGTTATCTGTTCGCCGGATTGTTTTTTTGTTTCTTCCGGCTCAAAGGCCTGCTGGCAATTTGCGTCGCGTTGCTGGTCGGTTACTGGGCGTTGCTGAGTTGGGTTCCGTTCCCGGATGTGCGGACTTCGCCCGGCGACTCTCAAACCGTCTGCCGCGAAACCGGCTTCACCAACGTCGCCCAATTGAATCTCGCGAGCACGAACCTGATTTCCGGTGCCTTCATCAAAGGGGTCAACCTCACGCATTACATTGACCAGAAATATCTGCCCGGAATGAAATGGGACGGCACCTGGGACCCCGAAGGGCTGTTGAGCACGCTGCCTGCCATTGCCACTTGCCTGCTCGGCATCTTCGCTGGCCTGCTGATTAAAAACAAAAGCATCGAAGACGGTCGCAAGGTGCAATACCTGCTCTGCGCCGGACTGGCCGGCGTGCTCCTCGGTCATCTCTGGGGACTGCAATTTCCTGTCATCAAAAAGATCTGGTCCTCCTCCTACGTGCTGGTAGCCGGCGGTTACAGCGCGCTTCTGCTCGGTATTTTCTACCTCGTGATTGATGTCTGGAAATACCAGAAATGGTGCCAGCCATTCCTCTGGATCGGGATGAATTCGATCACGGTCTATATGGCCAATAACATTATCAACTTCGACCGGCTTGGACTCCGCCTCGCCGGCGGCGACGTGAAGAAGTTTTTCGACAACACTGTCACCAGCGGCTTCGGCGACCTGGTCGTCGCGCTGATCGGCCTGGGCCTGGGCATTTGGCTCTGTCATTTCCTCTACCGCAAAAGAATCTTCCTCCGGCTGTAGCGACGGTTGTGCGTCTGTCTTCAAAAATCCTGATCAGGGCGAGCGGCGCACTCTTGTGTGCGACCTGTTGCCTGGCGGAAAACAAACCAGATGAAGACTGGCCGCAATTCCTCGGCCCGCACGGCAACGGCATTTCCGATGAAACCGGCCTGCTTGAGCGCTGGCCCACCAACGGCCTGCCGATCATGTGGGACAAAAAAATCGGCACCGGGTACGGCGCGCCTTCCGTGCGCGCCGAACGAGTGGTGCTTCATCATCGCATGGCTGATCAGGAAATTGTCGAATGCTTTGAGGCCGCAAGCGGCAAACCGCTTTGGCGCTATGGCTATCCCAGCCAGTTCGTTGATCCCTACGGTTATAATAACGGGCCACGCTGCACTCCGCTGCTCACCGCGGACCGCTGTTACACGTTCGGCGCAGAGGGCAAATTGGTCTGCCTGGAACTGCAAACCGGCAATTTGGTCTGGCAACGCGACACAGCAAAGGAGTTTGAAGTGCCGCCCCCGTTCTTCGGCGTCGGCAGTTCGCCGATCCTCGAAGGCGACCTGTTGATCGTAATGGTCGGCGGCCAACCCAACGCCGGCGTGGTCGCGTTCGATGCCAGGACAGGAAAAACGGTCTGGGAAAACGTCGGTGAAAAGAACTGGCAGGGAGTGACGATGACTGGCTGGCCGGGCGAACTGAAAGTGCGCTGGAAACGTTGGGACAAACAGGCCAGCTATTCGACACCGGTACCCGCGACGGTCAACGGCCAGCGGCAAATCTTTTGTCTGATGCGACAGGGATTGGTTTCGTTGAATCCGACCAACGGAAACGCGAACCTCAGCTTTTGGTTCCGTTCGCGCGTCGAGGAATCGGTCAACGCCATGAGCCCGGTCGTGGTGGACGACCTGATTTTCATTTCCGCCGCTTACTACCGGGTCGGCTCCGTTCTGTTGCGCGTGCAGCCGGACCATCGGAGTTTCAACGAAGTCTGGCGCAGCACCACGCTGGAAATTCACTGGACCACGCCGATTTATCACGACGGTTATCTCTATGCGTTCAGCGGACGCAACGAGCCGGACGCGCGTTTCCGTTGCGTCGAGCTGAAAACCGGCCGGTTGCAGTGGGACCGCGACGAGAGCTGGCCATTGCACAGCAGCCACGAAACACCGCAGCCCGATGTTTACGGTCGCGGGTCGGCCATCCTGGCGGATGGAAAATTGATTGTGCTCGGCGAGGGCGGCCTGCTCGGCCTGTTCAAAGTCAATCCGCAAAAGCCGCAGGAAATCTCGCGCTGGCAGGTGCCGCAACTGCATTACGCCTGCTGGGCCGCGCCGGTGTTGTCGCGCAAGAAACTTTACCTGCGCAGCGAAGACGAGTTGATTTGTTTGAACCTGGCGAAGTAGCGCGTTCACGCGGCCCGGCACTCCAATGTCGTCCTGACTCAGCTTTTGCAAGCCACAAACGGATTCACGCGCCAGCCCCGCATAGTGGCACGGGCGTCTCGCTCGTGTGTTACTGATTGGCGGCAGCCTGGACTCTCCCTACAACACACGGGCGAGACGCCCGTGCCACTATGACGTGAGCCGGCATTGACTATGTGAGAGTGCGCTGACTGATGTCCACGGGCTGCGAGGTTCATCGGCCTCCCTGACCTGCTCAATGCGCAAAGCTTTTTTCGTCTTCCGGCAAAGGCTGGTTCACTGTTTCCGGCGCCCAAATGAGCGCCATCAGCCCGATCAGGTAGGACGACGCCAGCAACATGGCGGCGAGGCGAAAGCCGGGCAACGCCGTGAGCCCGTCCAACGTTTGCGCCAACGGACCGAGGAGGAACACGCCGAAGGCCGTGATGTAGCGGCCAACGTTGTAGCAGAAACTCGTGCCGGTGGTCCGCAGTCGCGTGGGGAAGAGCTCCGGAAAATAAATCGCATAACCGCCGAACGGCGCCAGCGTGCAGAAGCCCAGCGCCGGCCAGAGATACCAGACCTGCTTCGGTTCATGGAACGCGTAGAACGTGAGCAGCAGACTGCCCCAAGCCATCAGCAGCGTGATCAAGAACGAGGGCTTTCGGCCAAACCGCGCCGCCATCGCGGTGAAGAAAAACATCCCGAAGAACGCCCCCACCTGTTGCAGGAACCCTCCCACGGATTTGAGGCGTGTTTTCTCGTTTTCCGTGATGGCTTTACGTAGAATCTCCTCAAGCTTCTCTTTGCGGTCAGCCGTCAGGGGCGCGGCCAACAGATCAGTACGCCCCTCCCTGGCCCCAGCCTGCGGCGTCGCGCGCGAGACCAGCTCGGCGTATTTCCGCTTCTCTTTCTCATCCAGGGCGTTCACCGCCGCTGTGTGCGCTGCCACGGAGTCCGCCTTCAACGCCGCTTCGACCTTCGGGCGCGTAGCCGGTTCGATCGTAGCAATGGCGTTGTCGATCAGCTCGGGTGTGTAAAAGCCGACACCCCACAGACCGATCTGCCCTGCGATAGCCAGACCGAGTCCGGCCAGTGTGTTGCGGCGCCACTTTGGATTAGTGAAGAGGTCGCTGAGACTGCCGAGATGTTTTGTGGTTTGGGTCCTGACCGCCGCCGCTTTCGCCGCCACCCAGCGCTCCGGCTCTCTGAGCCGCGCAAACACGAAGACGGCAATAAGCGCGGGGAAAGCGCCGAGGTAATACAAACCGCGCCAGCCCCAGCCGAGTTTGTCGCTCGGCACGACCACACCGAGCGACACTGCGGCCAAAATATTCCCAAAGGCCGAGAGCGCCTGCAGGGAGCCAAGGGCTATCGGGCGCGCGCGGTCAGGCATGATTTCGGCGACCAGCGCGGTGCCAACGGCGAATTCGCCCCCCACGCCGGCGCCGGCGAGAAACCGGAAGATTGCAAAATATCCCCAATTCGTCGCCAGACCGCTCAAGCCCGTGCAGGCGGCATAAACCAGGATCGTCAACGCCATCGTTTTGGCGCGACCCCAGCGGTCGCCCAGCGTGCCGAAGATAAGTCCCCCCGTGGCCCAGCCGACAATGAAAATGGACGTGGCCCAACCGCCGTATTTGATCTGCGTGAGCGTGTCGGCAACCGGCATGAGGTCGCGCATCGTAATCGAGCGTGACATGGTGAAGATTTGCTGATCGAAGCAATCGAACATCCAGCCGAAGGCGGCGATCAGGAAAACAAACCAGTGATAGCCATTTAACTCACGCCACCAGGGTCCAGACAAAGACGGAGCGGAGGATGTCGCAGAATTCATTGATTCAGTGATTCCGTCGTGGAACGCGATCCTACCTACACGTATTTATCTAAAGAGCCAAGTAATTACTTCGACATGGCGCAGCGGAGATTTCTCTGGACAAACCGTTGGGCTTGGCGACAACGCTGCGCCAACTGCCCGCGCTCCAAACAAAACGGCCCGTTATTGCGAACGGGCCGGAAGAAGAAACACAATTCGCTTACTTGTTCGCTACGGCTGCTTTCGTCCCGGCCCCGGCGGTTGCCGGTTCGGCCGCCGGCGCAATAAAATCCACCCATTCCAGAATCGCCCACTGCGCGGCGTCGCCCTGGCGCTGGCCCAGTTTCACGATGCGTGTGTAGCCGCCGTCGCGCTCCTTGAACGACGGCGCCAATTCCTCAAAAAGGATGCGCACGACGTCTTCGCCTTTGCGCCAGGCCTCGCGTTCGGTCTTGCTCCTGTGCAGCGTGCGGGCCTGATGCCGCAGGCGCGCCGCGGCAAGGCGGCGGGCGTGAATGGTGCCGGCCTTGCCCAGGGTGAGGATTTGCTCCGCAACCGAGCGGGCCGCTTTCGCCCTGGCCAGCGTGGTGGTCACGCGTTTGTGTTTGATGAGACTGCAAACCAGGTTGGCCAGCATTGCGTTCCGGTGTTGGCCGGTGCGACCGAGTTTGGCGGTTCGTTTCCGATGACGCATAACCGTTCCTCAGACTTGTAGTGCTTTGGCTTCCTCCTTGGGCGCTTCGAGCAAAGAGGGGTCGATGTTCATCCCCAGGGTCAGTCCGAGCGCCGCCAGTTTCTCCTTGATTTCGTTCAGCGATTTCTTGCCGAAGTTGCGATACTTGAGCATTTCGGCTTCGGTCTTCATCGCGAGCTGGCCGACGGTCGTAATGTTTGCGTTGTTCAAGCAGTTGGCCGCGCGCACGCTCAACTCGATTTCGTTGACGCTCATGTTGAGCAGTTTCTTAAGCTTGGCCTTC
>QHPA01000366.1 GCA_003218935.1 Verrucomicrobiota bacterium | reverse complement strand
GGCGGTGTCGATCTGGTCGGCTGAGGACTGCAACCGAGCGAAGGCTTCGACGACCTGACGGCTGATTTCATCCCGCAATTTTTGCTCGGTCAACCTGGTTCCTTGCAGACGAGATTCGGCCGCCCGCTTCCGGCTGAAGTCAAACAAACCGCCCGGGCCAATCCGCCATCCAAGTCCGATGAAGTAATCCTCCTGCTCGCCGAAATTGCCGGCGTCACTGTTCTTCCCGCCACCCAACCCGCCGACGAACGCCTGCGCGCCGAGTGAAGGGACCGCAGAGGAGCGTCAGGGTCAAAGTCCCGAGCGCGACCGTGCCAAAGGAAAATAACTAATCAGGTGTTTCATTTTCTTTTTGCAGTTCGCGTGGCGTTTTTAGCGGACGCTTCTCACTGGTGAAACATAATGGCCGCTGAGTGGATCGTCCGGGTCGAGCGACCGGGATTTTGCGCTGGCACGAGCGCGCACGAGCGTGAACACCGACGGCAACACCAGCAACGTCGCCATCGTCGCCGCAGCCAGACCGCCGATCACGGCGCGGCCCAGCGGCGCGGTCTGCTCGCCACTTTCACCGAGGCCCAACGCCATCGATAACATGCCGGCCATCATCGCGAGGCTGGTCATGAGAATCGGGCGCAACCGGCTGCGCGCGCCTTCGATCGCCGCTTCGACGGCGGAAAGCGGGACAGGCGTCTCAACTGCGCCAGCCATCGACGGAGTCGGCGCAGACAGGCTGGAACCCTGTCCCACTCTGGCGCGCTCGGCGAATGTCACCAGCAGAATTGCGTTCGCTACCGCCACGCCGATGGCCATGATCGCGCCCATGAAGGACTGGAGATTCGCCGTCGTGCCCGTGATCCAGAGCATCAACACCACGCCCGCGATCACGGCAGGAACCGTCGAGACCACGATGAACGAAAGCTGGAACGATTGAAAGTTCGCTGCCAGCAACAGGAAGATGACCACGACGGCCAGCAACAAACCATGTTCCAGGCCGTCGAGCATCTGGCGCATCGGCGCGATTTGTCCGCGCACAGCAACGCTGATCCTTGGCGGCGGATCACCGAGCCACCAGCCAGTTCGCTTTTGTTACACGATTGTAACAACCCCGCCTCTGGTTTGTCACCGATGGCACCTAACCTTCGCTCGAACCAATCCAACAACTCAATGAAGAACAACAAACTCAAATGGACGACGGTCGGAGCAATCGCTTCGGTCGCTTTCTGCGCCAACGCTGCGGCCCAATCGCCGGACGCTCTATTGGACAAGCTGGTCCAGAAAGGCATCCTCACCAAGCAGGAGGCCGACGAGCTGCGCAAAGAAACTGACAAAGATTCCAGCAAGGCGACCGCGAAGGCGCTCAGCCTGCCGAGTTGGGTCACCAGCTTCAAACTCGGCGGCGATTTCCGCGGTCGCTACGAAGAGCATCACGCGAACAATCCGGCCATCAGCGACCGTGACCGGTTCCGGTATCGCCTGCGCTACGGAGTGACGGCAACGCTGCTCGATGATTTTGAAGTCGGCTTCCGGCTCGCGTCTGGAAATCCGAACAGCACCTTCGGCGGCAATCCGCTTTCCGCCAACACCGATTTTTCCGACGGCGCCTCGCGCAAGTTCATCTGGGTGGACACGGCTTACGCGAAATGGACGCCCATCCACAACGACGAATTGAAGGTGAACGCCACCATCGGCAAAATGGACAACCCATTCAATTACTCGCCGATGCTGTTTGACGCCGATTATCAGCCGGAAGGCGCTGCCGTGCAGGGGAGCTACGCGTTCAACGAACAGCACGCGCTCAAGTTGAACGGCGCGGCGTTCGTGCTCGACGAGTTTTCCGCCGGGCCGAACTCCAGTCACGACCCATTCATGCTCGGGGCGCAATTGCGCTGGGAATCCAGGTGGACGCCGAAGTTTGAAAGCATGCTCGGCATCGGCGCGTTTGATATCGCCGGCAAATCAAACCTCATCCCCGCTGCCGCTCCGAATGTGAACGACGGCAACACGCGCGACGCTGCCGGGAATTTGCTGAACAACTACAACCCGGCCGTCGGCGAAGCCTACCTGGTTTACAAATTGGATTCCTTTCCGCTCTATCAAGGCCAGTTCCCCATCAAGCTGAGCGGCGAGTTCATGAAGAATAAGGGCGCGGCCACCGGAAATGAGGCCTGGAATGCCGGGCTGACGCTCGGCAAGGCCGGCAAGAAGGGACTTTGGGATATTTCCTATCAGTACAGGCACATCGGCCCGGATGCCTGGTATGAGGAATTTCCGGATGACGACTTCACCGGTTTCTACTCAGCGGCTCTGCCCGGTTCCGGTTTTGGCGCCGGCATTCGCAGCGGCACAAACGTCAAAGGCCACGTCGCCAGGCTGAATTACTCGTTGTTCGATTCGACGACGTTCACCGTCACCTATTACCTGGGCGAATTGATCAACAATCCCAGCGGCGCCAACAGCACGGTGCATCATTTCATGGTGGACTTGATGTGGAAGTTCTAATCGTCCCTGCAAAATTAACTCAACTGACTCGAAGGATTATGAGAAATCTCTGCTTCATTCTCTGTGCGCTCGGCCTGGCGGCCAACGCTGCCGCGCAGATGCTCATCAACGGCGCGGGCGCCACGTTTCCCTATCCGATCTACTCCAAGTGGTTTGACGAATACGCCAAAATCGATCCCTCCGTGCGGTTCAACTACCAGTCCATCGGCTCCGGCGGCGGACAGAAACAAATCCTCGCGCAGACGGTGGACTTCGGCGCGTCGGACGGACCGATGAGCGACGAAAATCTTGCCAAAGCCCCGGGGAAACTCCTGCACATCCCGACCGTCGCCGGCGCGGATGTCCTCACTTACAATCTGCCGGACAATCCGAAGTTGAAGCTGGACGGCCCGACGATCGTGGACATCTTTTTGGGCAAAATCACGCGCTGGAACGACCAGCGCCTCGCCGATCAGAATCCAGGAGTAAAGCTGCCCGATCTCGACATGGTTGTCGTGCACCGTTCGGACGGCAGCGGCACGACTTACATCTGGGTGGACTATCTCAGCAGCGTGAGCCCGGAGTGGGAAACCAAGGTGGGACGCGGCACCTCCGTCAATTGGCCGACCGGCCTGGGCGGCAAAGGCAATGAAGGCGTCGCCGGACAAATCAGACAATTGCCCGGCGCGGTGGGCTACGTGGAACTGATCTACGCCAAACAAAACAAACTGCCCCGACCGGCGAAAAAGCCTATCCCATTGCCGGCTGCACGTGGTTGCTGGTCTATGAGCAGCAGAAGGACTCCGAGAAGGGCAAGAAGCTCGTCGAGTTTTTGAATTGGGCAATAAACCAGGGGGAAAGCATGGCCGCGGCGCTGGATTACGCCCCCCTGCCCGACAACGTCAAACAGCGCGTGCTGGAGCGCATCAAAACAATTAAGTACTGACTTCGAATTTCTGGCGCTAAGATCGGGGCCAGTGGGGACGAAGAGCGCTTACAGTTCCTCCCGCTCTTCGTCCTTTTTACTTTGAATGCAAATGCGGTGTGCCTAAGAAAGCAAAACGATGAATCGGGCCGGCAGCATCGTCCCGGAGTCCATGGCAACGGCGCAACCTCCGGCGGTGCGCCACCTGGGCGACCGCGTATTCAAGTGGTTGACTTTGCTGATGGCGCTGTCGGTTTTCGCTTTGATTGTCCTCGTCGGATTCGAACTCTGGCGCGGCTCGCATTTGGCCCTCCAGAAATTCGGATGGCGCTTTCTCTCCAGTTCCGAATGGGACCCGGTGAACGAGCAGTTCGGGGCGTTGCCATTCATCTTCGGAACGGTCGTTTCGTCGCTGATCGCGCTCCTGATCGCCGTGCCGCTCAGCATCGCCAGCGCCGTATTTCTCACGGAACTGGCGCCGCAATGGTTGAGGCAGCCGCTCACGGTGTTCATCGAACTGCTCGCGGCCGTGCCCAGCGTCATCCTCGGTCTTTGGGGCATTTTCGTGATGGTGCCCTGGCTGCGAGAACACCTGTTCCCCTGGCTCCGAAGCGCGCTCGGCTTTCTGCCATTGTTCCAAGGGCCGATTTACGGCGTCAGCCTCTTGGCCGGCGGGATCATCATCGCCATCATGATCGTGCCCATTATCACCTCGGTGTCTCGCGAGATTCTCCGCTCCGTTCCCGGCTTGCAGCGCGAAGCCGCTTACGCGCTGGGCGCGACGCGCTGGGAAGTCACCCGCATCGCCGTGCTTAGCTATGCGAAGAAAGGCCTGTGCGGCGCAGTCATTCTCGGCCTCGGCCGCGCCCTCGGCGAAACCATGGCGGTCACAATGGTCATCGGCAACAATCCGCAAATCGCCCGGTCGCTCTTCGCGCCGGGCTACACCCTCGCCAGCGTCATCGCCAACGAATTCAACGAAGCTACCGGCGATGTGTATCGAAGCGGGCTGTTTGAAATCGGCCTCGTGCTGCTCGGCGTGACGATTGTCGTCAACGCCGCGGCACAATTGTTGTTGAAAACCTTCGGCGGCACCGGCGCGAAACCGCAGTGAACCCCATGACCGCAGCCAACCATCACTGGCGCAAAGCCAAGAACGCCCTCGTGCAGGCGCTCACACTTGTTTGCGCGCTGCTCGTCATCGCTCCGCTCGCATTCGTATTTTATTACCTCGTCAAATCCGGCATCGGCGCGGTGAACTGGGACTTTTTCACGAAACTGCCCAAGCCGGTCGGCGAGGTCGGCGGCGGCATGGCCAATGCCATCGCCGGCTCCTTTATCCTGCTGGGAATTGCCGCAATC
The DNA here is from genome assembly GCA_003218935.1 of Verrucomicrobiota bacterium. Taxonomy (GTDB): domain Bacteria; phylum Verrucomicrobiota; class Verrucomicrobiia; order Limisphaerales; family AV2; genus AV2. The sequence goes on along the minus strand of QHPA01000366.1, from coordinate 140 downwards.
ATCGGCATGCCGGTCGGCGTGCTCGGTGGCGTTTATCTTTCCGAATATGGCTCGTCGAGGTTGACCGGGCCGATTCGTTTTGGCGCGGACGTGCTCAACGGCGTGCCGTCGATCATCTGGGGCATTGTCGTTTACGCGTT
>QHPA01000070.1 GCA_003218935.1 Verrucomicrobiota bacterium | reverse complement strand
CCGAACATTATTGGCAAACCGGTTCACATCAGCCGCCATCCTGCACCGCTCACGGTGGTGGGTGTGATGCCGCCCGGCGTGCGTTTTCTGCCGGATCCTTCCACCGCGAGCGAACCCAATTACGACGTCAACGCCCTCGTGGATTTCTGGTTGCCCGTGGCCCCTGACGAGACGAGGCCCAAGAACCGGGGTTGGAACGCGGTCGCCAGGCTGCGGGATGGAGCCGCGCTGGAGCAAGCCCAGGCCGAGGTAGCGGCGCTGTCCGGCAGGCACGCACAGACAGATCCTGACCTGGAAGGAATCACGGCCAAGGTCCTGTTGGTGCGGGACGAGTTGAATCACGAAGGCCGCCGACTGCTGATACCGTTGCTGGGCGCGGTAGCGCTCGTGTTCCTGATCGCCTGCGGCAATGTCGCCGGTCTGCTGCTCGCCCGAGGGCTCCAACGACAACCGGAGTACGCGATTCGTTCCGCGATGGGCGCCGGGCGGTGGCGCCTGTTTCGCCAGGTCCTGATTGAAAGCATGGCGCTGGCGCTGGTTGGTTCGGTATTCGGCGCGGGCCTGGCGGCTGGAGCCGTCAAACTGTTCAAGGCAATCGGCGGCCACGCGATTCCGCGTTCCGACGCCGTGACAGTGGGGTGGCATGTATTGGCTTTCGGGTTGGTGGCGGCACTGATCGCGGCCGCCTTCGCGGGGTTGCTGCCGGCGGTGCGCGCATCATTCCTTGACCCGTATCCAGCGCTCAAAGGAACACGCAGCAGTGCGGGCCGCGCCGAGCGGCGACTTCTTGGAGGAGTGGCCACGTTCCAGATCGCCCTGACCCTGGCGCTGCTCGTGGGCGCGGCATTGTTGATCCGAACGGTAAGCAATCTGGCCAGGCTGCGCCCGGGCTATGACACGCAAAACATCCTGGCTTTGACAGTGACGTGCGTTCAACGCGACCAGTGGAAGGATTTTCACACGCGCGCATTGGAGCGCGTCTCCGCGCTTCCCGGTGTGAGACAGGCCGCGTTCGTTTGGGGTCTGCCCCTGACGGGCAACAAATGGAGCGGCGACATGGAAATTATCGGACAGCCCGGTTCCTCGAAGCTCAGAGATCAAATGAATCTGCCGTTGCGTTCCGTGACGCCGGACTATTTTGACGCACTGGGAATCAAGTTCGTGGACGGACGCGGCTTTCGGCCTTCGGACAATTCCGAGGCTCCCGCCGTCGCTGTCGTCAACGAAGCGCTGGCGGAACGCTATTTTCCCAAGGCCCATCCGATTGGTATGAAGTTGCGCTTTGTCGGCGACACCAATCGAACGATTGAGGTCGTCGGCGTCGTCTCGAACACCCGGACCGAAGCGCTGAGTCAGCGGGCGGAGCCTGAGATCTATTTTCCATTCTGGCAGAGCAGCGCCTTTTCCAAACATCTCATTGTTCGCACGTCGTCGGACCCGCGCCAGCTCGCCGCGATCGTGAAGCGGGAACTGCATTCGGTCGATCCCACGGCGGCAGTCGAGCACGTAAAAACGATGACGGACATCCGCCGCGAATCCGTCGCGCCACGAACGTTCGCCATGCGCCTCCTGGTCGGCTTTGCCCTGGTGGCGAGCGCGCTGGCCCTGGTTGGGATTTACGGAGTGCTGTCGCTTTCCGTCGGTGCGCGCACAAAAGAGATCGCGGTTCGCATCGCGATTGGGGCGCAGTGGCACGAGGTCCTTCGAATGGTCCTCGGTGAGGGCTTTCGACTGATCGCCCTGGGCGTGCTCCTGGGAGCGATCATCGCGGTTTCACTGGGGCGGGTGCTTGAGACGTTCCTTTTTGAGGCGAAACCGGCCGACCCGATCACGCTTGGAGGAGCGGCGCTGGTCTTCGCCGCCGTCGGGTCGCTTGCCTGCCTGCTGCCTGCCTTTCGCGCGGCACGCGTGGATCCGATGGAGGCGCTCAGGTATGAATGAAAACTCCAAATCCCAAACGTGGTTTGGAACTTGATGCTTGGGATTTCCTTGGAGCTTGGGGTTTGGGGTTTGAGAATTTGACCTGCGACCGACCACTGACCACGGACAACCGACAACTGACAACGAACCATGAGCGAACTTCGCTACGCCTTCCGCCAGTTGATGAAGAACCCCGGTTTCACCGCTGTGGCCGCGCTCACACTCGCGCTTGGGATCATGGCGACGACGGCGATACGAATGAAAACCCCAAATCCCAAAACCCAAATCCCAGATAAGCTCCAAATGTCAATCTCCAACGGGGAGCCTCCGCAGCGCGGTTTTGGAACTTGAAGCTTGGGTTTTCTTTGACGCTTGGGGTTTGGGCTTTGGGAATTTGGCCTGCGACCGACAAGGGGCCCCGGACCACGGACAACTGACCACTGACCACGAACCATGAATGATTTGAAATTATTTCCGTTCCATGGGCATTCCGCTACTTCACGGCCGGGCCTTCACGGAGCAGGACGACCGCGGACACTTGCGCGGACGCGACCTCAGCAGCTTCACGGACGGCGAGCGGTCGATGTCCGGCCTGAACGCGATCGTCGTGGACGAGGAATTCGCGCGGCGACACTGGCCGAATGAAGACGCCATCGGCAAACGCGTCCGGCTGCCCTGGGGCGAGAAAGGACCCACGCTCACCGTCGTGGGCGTCGTTGGGCGGGTAAAACTGAACCAGCTCAATGAACAGGGCGGCTTCGTCCAGGCTTACCTCCCGTTCCTTCAAGGGCCGAGCGGAGGCATGGCGGTGCTGATAAAAACCAGTCCGGCCCCGGAGGCATTAATAACGGCGGCACGACAACAAGTGCAGGCGCTTGACCCGGAGCAGCCGATCTATGATGTCCGCACGTTGGCGGAGATGCGTGACAACTCCATCGCGCCGCAGCGCCTCAATCTCACCCTGCTGGCTGTCTTCGCAGGAGTGGCGCTGGCTCTGGCCGTGATCGGACTCTACGGCGTGCTGGCGTATGCAGTGGCGCAGCGTCAACGCGAGATTGGGGTCCGGATGGCGCTGGGCGCTCAGCGCCGCGATGTGCTGGGATTGCTTGTCGGACACGGGATGCGACTCACGGGGATCGGAGTTATCCTCGGTCTGGCCGGCGCGCTGGCGCTGACGCGCGTGCTCAAAAGCTTGCAGCGAAGGTCGATCCGGTCGAGTCGCTGCGTTACGAGTAAACGAACATCGAACATCCAACATCGAACGCTGAACATCGAAGGCGGGGACATGTGACCAACTCAAGTTTCGACTTGCGATGTTCATTGCTCAGTGTTTGATGTTTCCCCACAACCGTAAGCAAGAGAAAGGAAACAACCATGAGCATCATCAAAGTAATCGTTCGAACCGCTTTGGCTCTAAGCATCGGATCGTGCTGCGTTTTGCCGCTCGTTCGGGTCTTCGCGGCCGATCTCGACCCGTCTATTCCGTCTGTTGTTCAGAAAGGTCTCGCCCTGTTTGAGAGCGGGGGGCCTCAACCGGCCTTCGATACGTGGCGGCAGGGAGGACTTTTGGAGGGGGACAAAAAGGCAGGAGAACAAGCTGATAGTTTCAAACAGATGGCAAGACCTCTGGGAAACTACAAATCGTACGAACTAATCGGGACCAAAGGGATCGGTCAAACCTCCAGGACTGTTTACCTTTCGATGATTTTCGAGCGCGGCATAGTCTATGCGAGGTTTCTCGTTTGCAGAGCAGACAAGGATTGGGTTGTGCAGGATATGGATTTCAACACGAAGCCCGAGGCCATCATGCCCTGGTTGACTTTCGAGAGAAACAAGTAACCTCTCGAATCATAGTTGGCGCCGGCGCCGGTCACGGATGTCGAATCGGAACACGAGTGAAATTCCGTGCGGTTACCGGAAATCACTCACAAGATCAGAAAAGCTGGGGTGGCCGACGGGATTTGAACCCGCGACAACCAGATCCACAATCTGGGGCTCTAACCAGGCTGAGCTACGACCACCAACCGAGCGCGACACGCTAGTAAGCTTTTGCCGGAACGTCAAGCTTGTGGTACGGCCCGGCTCGTCAGTGGCTTCTGATCCCACTAAACTGGAGCGCTACCGTGGCGCCTTCCGGGGATCGCGACGCATCGGATGTCGAACGGGACGAACGAGCGGTTCAATAACCTGGCCAGGACACTCAAGCTATGGTGATTTCCCGGTCGAGATAGACGTCTTGAATGAGGTTGAGCAAGCGGACGCCTTCCTTCATCGGACGCTGAAACGCTTTGCGGCCGGAAATCAACCCCGTGCCTCCGGCGCGCTTGTTGATCACGGCGATTTTCACGGCGTCGGCAAAATCGTCCTTGCCCGCTTCACCGCCCGAATTGATGAGACCGGCGCGGCCCATATAACAGTTCGCAACCTGGTAGCGCGTCAGATCGATCGGATGGTCGCTCGTCAACTGTTTGTAAACCAGGTCGTGTGTCTTGCCGAATTTTTCGAGCGCGAGGTAACCACCGTTGTTGGTGGGCTGCTTTTGTTTGATAATATCCGCCTCGATGGTGACGCCGAGGTGGTTCGCCTGGCCGGTGAGGTCGGCGCTGGTGTGGTAGTCTTTGTCTTTTTTGAAAGCGGGATTGCGCAAGTAACACCAGAGCACCGTCGCCAGGCCGAGTTCGTGCGCGCGCTGAAACGCTTTGGTGGTCTCGATGATCTGATGGTGCGATTCGGGCGAGCCGTAGTAGATCGTCGCGCCGACCGCGACCGCGCCCATGTTCCACCCCTGCTCCACCTGCGCGAAATAAATCTGGTCGAAAGAATTGGGATACGTCAGGAGTTCGTTATGGTTGAGCTTAACGAGAAATGGAATCCGGTGGGCGTATTTGCGCGAAACGGCGCCGAGCACGCCCAGGGTGGAGGCCACCGCGTTGCAGCCGCCTTCGATGGCAAGTCGCACGATGTTCTCCGGGTCGAAGTAGTCCGGGTTGGGCGCAAAACTCGCGCCGGCGGAGTGCTCGATCCCCTGGTCCACCGGCAGGATGGACAAGTAACCTGTGCCGGCGAGGCGGCCTTGATTGAAAATTTGCGCGAGGCTGCGCAGCACCGCGGAGGGGCGATCAGTTTGCGCATACACCCGATCAACGAAATCCGGTCCGGGCAAGTGCAGCTTCTCTTTGGGAATGGTTTTGCAATGATGTTGGAGCAGAGTCTTCGCGTTTTCGCCCAGCAGTTGTTCAAGCTCCGCATGCATAATTTTTACGTGAGTCGTGAACGCGTCTCGTACGAATACTCGTTCGTGCGCCTTTCAATGTAGTCCCGATGTCGCCAGGGACAAGGAGAGAACGCCCGAACTTTTATCGCGCCTTGGGCCCTTGAACCCTGAGAGGCCCCCTCAACCCGGCCTCCGGCCACCCTCTCCCCCAGTGGGGAGTGAGGGGGTTCATGGGCAGAGTGGCAAATGGGGGCGCAAATTAGAATTTGGAAAACGGGTAAGCGAGTCGTCAGCCACGAGGTGGCGCAACAAGTAAGCCCACGGCGTGAGCCGTGGGAACATTGCGCCCGCGCCAAAAGTCCCGTCAGGGGCGAGAGAGTTATGGTCCGAGAGGACTCTCTTTCGCCGCTTCGCGGCTCCAACTTTCAATACTCCCAACCCACGGCTGGCGCCGTGGCCACCATCTCATCGCTGCTCCGCAGCTATTTGCTGGAGCTCTCAAAAACGAATTTGCGCCCATGGGATGGCGAGCCGGGCCGTGCGCTCCCCGGAATTGCGGACACGTGTTCGGCGGCGAACGCCCGTTGGCTTTAAGCCGCACGCGCAACACATTAGCGCGCTTGTGGCGACGTCACACTCTTTCTGACTGAGCAATCCTGCGTTGTGTGCGAGGCCCGCGGCTTCACTTCGCCCCCATCCGCTTGGCCCAATCGTCCAGGCTCCGGCCTTCGCTGATATTGGAGATGCCCGCCTTGCGCGCGACCGACAGAAAGCGGCGCAGCAATTCGGACTTCGCGTCTCCGGTGACGCGGTTCGTCGTCAACGTGACGTACCAGATGGGGACGCGAGCCACCTGCACACGGAACCTGATCGTGTCGTCGTCGGCCAACCGTTCCGCTTCGTCGAAGAGCTTTTCAGCGCCGTTGATGGCTTCGTTGTTCAGATAGGGCGCAGCTGGCGGATCGTAGATGTGCGCGTGATAACCCTTCTTGCGAACCTGGCGGTGTAACAGCTCCAGATAAGCTCGGCAACCGTTTGACTTCTGTTGAAACGAAGTTTGAGCTTTTAATGGAGCAATCCCCACGTGACGTGAAAGCGCAAAGCGGCAGTGATGGCCATTGAGCCGGGAGAGTCGCTCGCGCTCGACCATCGGGATTCAGGCTGTCGTCCGGGTTCATCGGCGTGAACGGCGCGGCAATGAGGCCTGCGAGTCTCGAATTCATGGCGATGGAGTTTAACGGATTATTCCTTCGCCGTGCGTTCCTGCTTTTTTCCGAACAACAATCGCAGGCTGTTCAACACAACGACGACCGTGCTCCCTTCGTGTCCCACCACTCCGATAGTCAGCGGGATCCCTCCAAACAGCGCGAAACTGACGAGCACTGCCACCGTACCGAGCGAGATGACGAGGTTCTGCTGAATTACCCGGCGCGCGCGCTTGCTGAGTTGAAAGGCGGCGAGAAAATTCTCCAGCCGATCGTGCATCAATACGACTTCGGCCTGTTCGAGGGCCGCGTCCGATCCACGGGCGCCCATGGCCACGCCGACGTGCGCGGCGGCCAGACTGGGCGCGTCGTTGACACCATCGCCGACCATGGCCACGAGGCAATTCCGCCCGGTGAAGGACTGAATGATGGAGACCTTCTGCTCCGGTTTCAGTTCGGAACGGACGTCGTCGAGTTGGAGTTCTTTTTTCAGATGTTCGGCATTGGGTTTGCGGTCGCCGGTCAGCACCACGGTTCGCAGCCCTTCGCGACGGAGCTCCTCCACGACCAGGCGCGCCTGCGACCGGATGTCGTCACGCAGCAGGACGCGACCGACCAAATCCCCGTTGGCCAGCCAGACCTCGGAAAAGCTGGCCTCGGTCGGTTGCACCTGGGCCAGGACTTGTGCGACTGCGCCTTGACTGAGCCATTCGCGCCTTCCGAGCAGAACCCCGCTGCCATTATGCCGGGCTTTCAGACCGAGGCCGGTGACCGATTCAAAATGCTCCAGCTCCAGCGCGGGCAACTGCTGTTGCTTCCCATAGCGCGTGATCGCGCGGGCCAGCGGGTGCGTCGAGAGCCGCTCCAGCGAATAAGCCAATTGCCCGACCTCCCGCTCACGTCCAGGCGGAAAGCTTTCGACGCGCTCCACCTTTAATTCGCCCGTGGTCAGTGTCCCGGTCTTGTCCATCGCCACGACGTTGATCTCGGCGAGTTTTTCAACCGCTGCGCCGCCGCGGAAGAGAATGCCGCGTTTGGCGGCCCAGGCGATCGCTGCCAGCACGGCTGAAGGGATCGAGAGCACCAGCGCGCACGGCGACGCCACGACCAGCAACGTCATTGCCCGGTAAAACGCGCTCTTGCTCGCCGCGGTCGAAATGAACGGCGCGTACTCCAGGCCAAGCCACCAGACAAAAAACATCAGCAGCGACAGGCTGAGGATCGCGTAGGTGTAACTGGTCCCGAACTTGTCGGTCAACCGCTGCGACGGCGCTTTAAGGTGCTGGGCCTCTTTGATGAGATGAATGATCTTCTGCAATGCGCTCTCCTGCGCGCGCCGCAGCACGGTGACTTCGACGACGCCCCACAGGTTCAACGTTCCGGCCAGAACGCTGTCGCCGACGGCCTTGTCCGCGGGCGTGGCTTCGCCGGTGAGATTCGACTCGTCCGCGGCGGTGTTGCCTTTGATGATTTCGGCGTCCAGGGGGAACAGCTCGCCCGGTTTGATGAGCAGCCGCATGCCGGGCTCCAACTGTTCGACCGCCACCGCGTGCTCATTGCCGTTTCCGTCCACCAAAGTCGCCACTTTCGGAGCCGTCTTGAACAGCGACCGGATCTCACGATGGGTGCGGCCCATCGCGTAATGCTCCAGCGCGCCCGAAAATGAAAACAGGAACAGCAGCATCGCGCCTTCGCCCCAGGCGCCGATGCTCGCGCTGCCGAGCGCCACGACCAGCATGAGGAAATGCACGTCCAGCGCGCGCTTTTGCAGTAGTTCACGGATTTCGTGGACGGTGAACCAGCTTCCAGCGACGTAAGCCAGAACATAAAGCGCTTTGCCCGCCAGACTTTCCTCCACGAAATACGCCGTCAAACCGAACATGCCGCACAACGTCGCGGCGAGGAGTTGGAGTTTCCATTCGTGCTCGTGTTCGGCATCTTCCGGCAGCAGGACCTCGCGAGGGACGAGCCGCGGCCAGGGGATTTCGCGCCACCGCCAGAACTTCGGCGCGGTCACGCACGTCACGCGGGCGATGGTCGTCGTGTCGCCTTCCTGTCGGATGGTCAACCTGCCTCGCTCCGCGGGCGGCTGCGGCGCCGGGCATGCCAAACAATCGGCGGCGCCATCCAGCAAGGCGCACCGCTGACCGGCCCCGGCCTGTTCGATCTGCCGGATTTGCGCGGTGAGATAGCCTTCCAAGTCCGGAGTTTTTGGCCGACCCAACGTGGCCACAGAAATTGAACGCTGCGCGCGATTGATTTTCACCGCCTCCAGCGTCGGCTCCGCCTTCAGCGCATCGGCGACGGTGCGTGTCAGACACAAAACGCGGTCGCACGGACCGTGGGTTACGGATGGGGTCTCGGCTTTCATCAACCATCTTCATCCTACTCGTTTCGCAGGCGCGGGCAAAGCGGCGTTTTCAACAGGAATTTTGGCCGGACCCCGGTGGCGGTGCAGTTGCATTCTCGGTGGGGCGAGACTCCGTTGAGCCCTGAGCTCCAATGGACAGAAATCAGGGCTCGAGGGAGTCTCGCCCCACCAAACTGTGCCACTACCAGTCCGCGCCTTCTTTTGACTTTGCCCGCGGGATAACGGAAAAAGGAGGGCGGAATTTGACCAAACAAGATGAAGCGATTCCACAGTTCGCTGTGTCGAACAGAGGTGTGAACCTGGACGACGCCAGAATGAGATCTGGTTTGAATGAAGCAACGACGCCTGCCGCGAATCGCGGCCCGCACGTGATGAAACGGCTGCCGGTTCAGTTCCTGTTGGCGTGGACTCTCTCTCTGGGCGGCTGCGCGCATTATCCGGTCAATGCACCGCTGGCGAGCGCTGCGCCCGAGACGGGTTATCGCTTCAACAACCTCTCCCACGCGAACAACTCGGACAGTTTGTTTGTCGTGCTGGCTTTTTCCGGCGGCGGCACGCGCGCCGCCGCGCTCTCCTATGGCGTGCTCGAGGAACTCGCGAAAACGGAAATCGTCTGGGAGGGGGAACGTCGCCGGTTGCTGGACGAAGTGGATTTGATTTCGTCTGTGTCGGGCGGAAGTTTCACCGCAGCGTACTACGCGCTTTACGGCGACCGTATCTTTTGTGATTTCGAATCCAGTTTCCTCAAGCGAAACGTCCAGGGGCGGCTGCTGGCGCTTTATTCCTCACCGATCAACTGGGTGCGCCTGGCGTCGCCAAAGTTCAGCCGCATCGACATGGCGGCCGAGTATTACGACCGGCATCTGTTCGGCAGGCACACATTCCACGATTTGCTCGCGCTGGGACGGCGTCCATTTCTGATGATCAACGCCACCGATATGTCGCTCGGTTCGCGCTTTGAGTTTACCCAGGACCAGTTTGATCTGCTCTGCTCGGACCTGTCCAGCTTTCCGCTGAGCCGCGCGGTGGCGGCTTCTTCGGCTTTCCCCATCCTGTTGAGTCCCCTTACACTGCGGAACTACGCGGGCAGCTGCGATTCGCCGGAGCCGGGCTGGGTCCAATCCACGCTGATGGATGCGTCTGCTCCGACGCGCCGCCGCAACCAGGCCCTGGAGGCGCGCGCTTACCTCGATTCAACGAATCGTCCGTTCATTCATCTGCTCGACGGCGGCCTGGCGGATGACCTCGGCTTGCGCGGTCCGCTGGAGGGGATCGTCACGCGCGAGAACGCGGGGCGCGGGATGCCTTGGTTTCAAGTGGACCAGATACGCAAGGTCGTGCTGGTGGTCGTGAACGCGAGTGTTGCGCCCGATGAAGGCGTGGACCGCCGGGAAAAATCACCGGGCCTGCGCGAAGTGGCCGAGGCCGCGGGGCGCGTCCCGATCAGCCGCTATTCATTCGAAACGGTGGAGTTGTTCAAGGAGACCGTTGAAAAATGGCAACGAGAAATCAATCAACGCCGCCAGTCCACGACTGCGCCTGCGTCGGCCGCTTCCGGCGGCAGTGCAGGTAAATCGCTCCTCGAGCAACTTCAATTCTATCCCATCGAAGTGAACTTCGACGCGCTCTCGGACGAAACCGAGCGCAAATTTTTCAAGAAGCTGCCGACCTCGTTCAAACTGCCGCCCGAAACAGTGGACCGATTGCGCGCGGTCGCCGCCCGGTTGCTCCGCCAATCGGAGAATTACCAGAAGTTGCTGCGCGAGTTGAACAGATGAAGGTCATTTCGACCGCTCGGTCATGCCAGGATTGAGAGGAGGTAACGCAGTTCGTCGGCCACCTGCGCCGGGTCGTCCAGCGTCTGCGCGATTTCCCGTTTTACAAGCTCGCGAAACTGTCTGCGCAGCCGGTGAATCGCCACCTTGACCGCTCCCTCGTGCATCCCGAGTGGCGCGGCGGCAGTGGCCTGCGACCGGCCCTCGACGTCTCCTGTAAGCCACCCTTTCAGGACCTCGAACTGCCGCGACTTTCCAGCCTGCTCGTGCTCTGAGGCGAGCGCCTTCAACACCCGGTCCAGAATGGTCAGAGCCCACTGGCGGTCAAATTCCATCTCGAACCGTGGCGTTTGCGGATCGAGCGGATCGGTGCCCGGCGAGGTGTCGGTTTCCGGCTTCAGTGGAACGTGCTCGTGCTGCCCGCCACGCCGGGCGGCCAATTCGCGATCGCGCACGTCGGCCAGAAAGTGTTTTGCCGCGCCGAGCAAAAAGGAGCGAAAACGGCCGCGCTGCGGGTCCACGCCCGCGACGCCTTTTCCGCCCAACAGCCGCGAAAAGAAATCGTGCGTCAGATCGCGGGCACGGTCGTCGTCCCCCGTCCAGCTCCGGATGAAAGCAAGCACCGGCCGGTAGTACGCCTCGCACAGCTCGCTGAGCGCCGCGCGCGCATCCGGCGACTCGCCGCGCGCGGCCAGCACACGCGTCCATTGCGTGGTGGCGAAGACTGCGGGACGCGAGGTGTCGTTGGACGAACTCATGACGATTGTCCGCAGGCGAGCATGGAGGCAACGGACCGTTGTTCGAGTCTCGGCCGCCTATCGCGCCGGCAAGACATTTTTGATCGGACCTTTCCGTGCCAGTCCGAATTCAGGCAACACGTCAGGTCGATTGAGCAACCAAAGCCCGGTGATGAACAAAATGTTACAGGCCAATCCCAAGGCAAGGAAGATGACACTCGGCAAAGGCAAAAATGGCGCGATGCGGGACACGCCTCCGGGGATAAGTTCATGTATCCAAAAGTTTCCAAATCCGAGTAAGTTTCCAAATCCGAGTAAGAGTAATCCCGTGCCCAGTCCCAGCCAGTTCAACGCCAATGCCACTGAGCGCCACGTTCGGTCTCGGGTAAGCAATGCGACCCCGGTGACGATGGCAAACGTTGCGGAATGGAAGACGGACCGAGACGGGGCCGTTTCCAGTGCGCTGATGAAAAGTGCCAGAACGCCGGCACCGAAAAACAGAAGCCCCGCTCGCTTCAACCAGGCCGGCGGGTTGACTGGCGCTTCGATGTGGTCATGTCTTTTGGAGTCTCTCCATGCAAGCCAGCCGCTCAAAGCCATGAAGACGAGCAGCGCCAGCCCGCCAGGCCCCATCCGGCCGTTTGTCGGCAAACCGAATGGTCCGGCCTGCAACGAAGCGGGCGACAGCACGAATCGCGCCCCGCCAGTTGTCACCAAGACAAATGAACTGACGGGCAATAATATGACGCTCATCAGGTTGGCGGTCATGACCAGCAATGTCGCGGAGGCCGCTAAATAAAGAATGCCGTCCAGCGATAGGGAGGTTTCGGCGCCGTGTCGGGTGACGGACGGTTGCGGCGCAATTCCAAACGGAGCAAGCAAGCGCTGCCGGTACTTCCAGACCAGCCAGAGAAAATAACCGAAGAGTCCACAAACAAGGGTGACAATCATTTTCCCGCCGAGATTGTAGGGCGATTGCCAGGTGAGCAACAGTTCCGAAATTAGAACACGAATCTTCCCTAACGACCGAGCGGCTCCGTACGCTAACGCAATGACCAGTCCGAGCAACACCAACGGTTTCATCTCGGGGCTTATCCTTAACGAAATGGCGTCAGGTGTGCCTGTCGTTGAAGTTTGCCTTGAAGCCGTTTGAGGATTCTCTCCCTTTGAAGCCGTCTCCACCTCTGTTTTCATCTCACCCGCGCTCTGCTGCCGTCGCTCGCGTTCCTTTTCCAGCGCCTTCAGCACCACTTCATCCACCTGCGCATTGACCGGAGTTTTAGCGGAAGGCGGAGCGAAGCGTCCGAGCGGCAGTTCGCCGGTGAGGAGTTCGTAAAACACAACGCCGAGCGAGTAAATGTCCGCGCGATGATCAACCTCGGCCGGTTTCTCGATTTGTTCCGGCGCCATGTAATGCGGCGTGCCGAGCGCCGCGCCGCTGGCGGTAATGCCGCTCGCCGGCTGATCCGCGCCGACCATTTTGGCGATGCCGAAGTCGGCGATCTTCACCCGGCCCTTCGTGTCGAGCAGGATGTTCTCCGGTTTGATGTCGCGGTGGAGTACCCCTTCGTCATGCGCGTATTGGAGCGCCTCGCAGACCTTGGGCACGATCGTCAGGGCCTGTCCCGGCGTGAAGCGGCTCGCGCGCATCGCCTGCCGGAGGTTGACGCCGTCCACAAATTCCATCAGCAGGTAAAAGAAGCCGTTGGCCTGGCCGAAGTCGTAAACGCTCACGATGTTCGGATGATTCAGCCGCGCCAACAACCGGCCTTCACGGGCGAAGCGTTCGGCAAACGCCGGGTCCCCGGCGAACGCCTGGGGCAGGATTTTTAGCGCCACGGCGCGATCGAGCTTTGGTTGACGGGCGCGATAAACAAATCCCATCCCTCCCTGGCCGATGAGTTCAACGATTTCAAGCTGTGGAAACGCCGCGACCAGTGAATGTATGGATGGCGGCGCGAGTCGTTTGTCGAGCGTGGCGCCGGCACCGGTCGTCGCGGCCGCGCCCGCCAGCAGGCATTTGGGGCACAGCCCGCCAGGCGCGTTGTCGGGAATGGGTGACCCGCAGCCCGGACAGGTTTTGGCTTCATTGCTCATACCTGCAGTTTCCTGAGGAATCGTGAGCGCCAGGTTACAGGAAATTTTGCGTCCAAGCCAGATCGACGGAGTGAGCGATGTCGCCGGTTGGCATGAGATCGTTCTCCGAGGCCGTCAACCTCCAAACTGCATGTCATTTTGCCCTTGAGCGGTCGGCCACAAACCCGCAAAAGAAGCAGCGGCAAATTCATGAAACCCCACTGGCAAGGCGTTTTCCCGGCCGTCACCACGCAAATGAAAAAAGACGGCTCGCTCGATCTCGACGCGACGGCGCGCCACGCCGACGTCCTCATCCAGTCCGGCGTCGCCGGCATTATTTTTCTCGGTTCGCTCGGGGAAAACCAGACGCTCACCGCCGAAGAAAAACGGCGCCTCATCCAGGCGATGGTGAAATCCGTGAATGGCCGCGTGCCGGTGCTCAGCGGTGTCGCCGAGAGCAGCACCGCCGAGGCTTGCCGATACGTGCGCGATAGCGAGCGGCTCGGTCTCGACGGTTTCATGCTGATGCCGGCGATGCTCTACAAGGGCGATCCTCACGAAACGATGACACACTTCCGCACGGTAGCGAAGGCGAGCGGATTGCCGATCATGATTTACAACAACCCGATCAGCTACGCGAATGACATCACACCCGAGATGTTCGCGGAGCTGGCGGACCAGAAAAACTTCGTCGCGCTCAAGGAAAGCTCCGGCGACACACGCCGCATCACCGACCTGCGCAACACTGTTGGTGATCGTTACGCCATCTTCACCGGTGTGGATGATCTGGTGCTGGAGTGCGCCATCCTCGGCATCGACGGCTGGGTGGCCGGCAGCGGCATCGCCTTCCCGGCCGAGAATCAATACTTCTGGGAACTGACCCGCCGCGGCCAATGGGACAAGGCGCGCGAAATTTACCGATGGTTCATGCCGCTGCTGCACCTCGACGTCCACACGAAGTTCGTGCAATACATCAAGCTGGCGGTGCAGGAATGCGGCCTGGGCGCCGAGTGGGTTCGCGCCCCGCGTTTGCCGCTCGTGGGCGAGGAACGGAAACGGATTTTGACGGTCATCCACGACGGTATCGCGAACCGGCCAACAGTCCCAAAACAACGAAAAGTCTCGTCAGGGAGCGCCCGCGCTGCGTAGCGCAAGCGTGCAAGTTCAGGCGGCCGGGCCTTCCATGAACCGCCCCTCTCCCGGCCTTCGGCCACCCTCTCCCCGCCTTGCGGGGAGAGGGCAGGGAGAGGGGTGCCAATGTGGTTCATGGTCCCAATGAATCAGGGCTCGACGGAGTCTCGCCCCACCGCAAATGCAATTACGCATCTACGCGCGTCGTTGACATACAGGCTTGCCCCGATATGCTTGTTTATCATGAAACCCAGGAGCCGCTCTGCGACGCGGATGGCCATTGCCTTCACTTTGATTGAACTATTGGTCGTCATCGCGATCATCGCCATCCTCGCCGGGCTGCTGTTGCCAGCGTTAACTCGAGCCAAAGACCAGGTCCGGCTCACCACTGACCTGAACAACATCCGACAGATCATGCTCGCTTCCCACTTGTTCGCCGGTGACAACGAGGATTTCCTCCCTTATCCGGGTTGGGACGGGCTGGGCCGGGATTGCTGGGTGCACGGCGCCAATATGCCCGACGCGGCCGGGATTGACTCGCCCACCATCATTTCCAACCAGGTCGAATACTTCAAGCGTGGTCAACTCGCGCCTTACCTCGCCAATAACGAGAAGGTGCTGATGTGCCCGAAGGACGACATAGACCGGCGGTCCGGTTTCAAAAAGAAGAAGTTCAAGGAGCGCTCCATCAAGATTACGAGTTACTGCTTCAACGGTGCGATCATCGCTTACCAGGCGCAGCCGAACATCAAAACCTCGAAATTCCGCCTCAGCAATTTGCGCACGACCGGGATTCTGCTCTGGGAAGCCAATGAGGACATGACCGCCTACAACTTCAACGACGGCGGCAATCAGCCGAGCGAAGGCATCTCCCAACGCCACGCCACCAGCCGCGATGCAACGTCGCAAACCAATCTCATCGGCGGGATCGCCACCTTCGGCACCTTGTCCGGTACCGCGACGAAAATCAAAATCTCACGCTGGTTCTCTCCGGACCTCGCCGGAACGCACGTCTGGCCTGCGGCTTTCAATCCGGCCGGGCCCAACGACGCCTGGTACAATCCCGAAAAGCGCGATGGCACCTACTAGTCTTATGTCACAGAAATACTCATGCAATGTGAGGGCAGGGTGAGGGGCGCTGCTGTTTCCTGCTTGGTCGGCGTCAATGTTAAGAAGCGTTAGGGACACCACACTAGCTCCTCGCATTCTCAATCTAATGACAGCCTTGTCCCGCTCCGTCCCTTCAGCGACGTGGCGGGTGTGCGTCGGTGCGCTGGCGTGCGGTCTCCTGTTCAGTGCTTGCGGCAGAAAACCTCCGCAGGCGACGAGCGCTTCGGCGGACGCCTCGCGACACGCCGAGGGGGTGGCGCAACCTCCGGAAGCGAACGCTCCCGTCAAAAAGGTCGAATCCACCGAGGTCCGGCAGGCAGTGGCGGATGCGGAGAAATCGTTGCGCGGCGGTTCTTATGACGAGGCGGCGGCCCAGTTGCTCAAGATCAGAATCAGTGGAGTCCAATTCTCTGAGAAAGACGCGGCCGCGTATCGAAATGCCTTGCAAGAGGCCTACAGCCGCGCGATCGAGGCCGCCGGCAACGGTGACCCGCGCGGTAAAGCCGCCGTCGAAATGATTCGCGCGGCACGGGGACGGTAGTCGAAAAATAATCCAGACTCGTAGTAGCCGACGTGAGGAGGCTCTGACTAGAAATCCGGACTTTGTAAAACTAACCAAGACCGGAGTGATTGCTAAAACAAATTTCCGGATCGTTGGGGCGGCGAGAGTCCTGCGCCTCACAGAGGCGCGCTCCGGAGCGCGGGTCTGCGACCCGCAGAGCGTGGCCACCGTTCAATAGCGGAAATTACTTTTGACAACCACTCTAAAGCCACGCTGATGAACAAGCCGCGTTTATCTGTAAACAGGCCGGAAGATCACTGTGAGAAGGACACTGCCGTCAGTGAAAAAAACAGAGACTCCTTACGTCGTCTCCTGTTCACCTTGGGCTTGGGCTTGGCAGTCGTCATGGACCTGATCTATGCGGCATTCGGAGAGGAGCCACAGGTTTCATCGTTCAGTCAACCCGCCTGGGGCCGCATCACTCAGGCGACCAACTCGGCCGGCATGCTCCTCCTCGAAGTCCGCTCGTGGCCGGCGGACGGGAAATTGCCACTCCCCACGCCGTTCCCCAACATCACGGCTGCGGATTTGCTCAACGGTTCCAAACGGCAACCACTCAAGTGGGCCTTCAACACCGACGCCACCCAGATGGACCTTGAGGTTCCGACGGAATCTCCACCGACTTTGCCTGCGCGCATCTCGCTCGAAACCGCCGAGCGCACGACTCAATTCGCCGACGGACGCATCGTTTTCTCCGCGCTCGACGCCCGGGTCCAGGGCAGCCGCGCAAAGCTGGAGTCGCATCCGGGCAATCATCGAATCGGGTTCTGGACCGACCCGAAGGACTCCGTCAGTTGGGAATTCAAGCCGACGCGCTGGGGCATGTATGATCTGGAACTCGCCTTCTCCGCCGACGGCGGCGACGGCACGGAGCTCCAATTCGACATCGCGGGCCGCACGTTCACCGTCGCGCGTCCGTCCACGGGCAGTTGGTATCGCTACCAGACGATGCCGATTGGCCGCCTCTATCTCTCCAAAGCCGAACCGTTCACATTGCGCGCGAGTTGCCAGACGCTCAAAGGTGGCGCGGTGATGAATCTCAAGGCCGTGACCTTGCGGTCCGCGCCGGAAGGAGAACCGATCAGGCAGGACGCGTCGGGCGTCGTCACGCTCCTGGCGCGCGACGCGACTACGCACAGCGTGATGATGCGCTATGAACCGGCGACGAACAAAAACTGTCTCGGCTACTGGGTGAACCCTNNNGCGGCAAAGGGCAGGGTGGCAGCGACGCGGAAGTCGAGATCGGCGGCGCGAAGTTCCCTTTTGTCGTCCAGGAAACCGGTCATTTCCAGATTTTTGTCCCGCGTCGCGTCGGTCGAGTGAATCTCGCGGCACCTGGAGCTTATGCGCTCGCAGTGCGGACGCTCCGCGAGCAAGCCGGCGCCGTGATGGACGTGCAGCAGGTTCGATTGATTCCGGCTGCATCCGCGCGGAACGACCGGCCCAGGGCGGCGCCGTTTCTTCAAGCGCGCCGCGTCGTCTTTCTGGGCGACAGCATTACTTACAGCGGCGAATACGTGGAGTTCATTGAGACTTATGTGCGCAGTCGATTCCCGGAGTCGCGCGTCGAGTTCCTCGACCTCGGCTTGCCCAGCGAAACCGTTTCTGGCCTTTCCGAGCCGGGGCACGCCGGCGGCGCGTTTCCGCGACCTGACCTGCACGAACGGCTGGGGCGCGTGCTGGAAAAGGCGAAACCCGACCTCATTGTCGCCTGCTACGGGATGAACGACGGAATTTATTATCCGTTCAGCGATGAACGCTTTCAAAAATTCAAGGACGGCGTCCGGCGCTTGCGCGAGCGCGCCGCGGCCGCAGGCGCGAAGGTCATTCATGTCACGCCACCGACATTCGATCCGGTGCCGCTCAAGGGCCGCACGCTGCCCGCCGGCCTCGCTGAATACCGGTCGCCTTACGAGGGCTACGATGAAGTGCTCGGCCGTTACTCGGAATGGCTGCTCGCCCAACGGACGCAAGGGTGGGAAATGGTGGATGCGCACGGGCCGATGAACCTCTTCCTCGCCGAGCGCCGGCGCACCGATCCGAATTTCATTCTCGCGCGCGACGGTGTTCATGCGAATGCTCAGGGCCACTGGCTCATCGCTCGCGAAATCCTGCGTTACCTTGGCGCGTCGAACGAAATTGTTTCCAGCGACGACCCGGACGCATTGGTGAACTCGATTCCGCGCGGCGCCGAAATTCTCAAGCTCGTCCAACAACGCCAGCGTTTGCTCAAGGATGCGTGGCTTGCGCATGTCGGCCACGAGCGGCCGGGCATGAACAAAGGCAAGCCCTTGCCGGAAGCCGAACGCGAGGCCGGGGAGTTGGACCGCAAAATTCGGACGCTCGCGGAAGGAAAGACTTCGGCGGGCGGTCCGATTGATTCGGAAAACCGGACGTACCTGGCTGTGCTTTCCGCGAACGGCGACTGGGTAGGCTGGGTCGGCACGTACGAAGACATCGTGGCCGCGGGCGAGGGCCAATACCGCGTGCGCATCATGCACAACACCAAAGACGCCGACTGCGCCTATCCGGGCGTTGAAGTGCTGCCGGATGGCACGTTTGTCGCGACCACGTATGGTCACTGGACAAAGGCCGAGCCGCCTTACGTCGTGAGCGTCCGGTTCAAACTGTCTGAACTCGATGCGAAGTTGAAATCCAAGGTCCGCCAGCCTTAAATTCGGGCCTGTGACACGCCTCTCCATGAACCGACAGCTCGCAGGCGCAAGGACTCAAGGCGCAATAAAAATTCGGAAAGTTGTCTGCTTGCTCTTCCTCTGTGCGCTGGCAATTGCCGGTCGCGCCGCTGATTCGCGCCCCAACATCCTGCTTTGCATCGCGGACGACGCGTCCTGGTGGCACTTCGGAGCCAACGGGGACACAGTCTGTCGCACTCCAACCTTCGACCGGGTCGCTCGCGAGGGCGTGAATTTCAGACACGCATTCTGCTCCTCGCCGAGCTGCACACCGTCGCGCGGTGCGCTGCTCACCGGACAGGATTTCTGGAGGCTGGAGGAGGGCGCCAATTTGTGGAGCCGCTGGCCCAAGAAGTTCGTGGTTTATCCCGATCTGCTGGCGAAGGCGGGTTACCATGTCGGCCTTAAAGGAAAAGGATGGGGCCCCGGCGATTTCAAGCAAGGCGGTCGCGAGCACAATCCGGCGGGCCCGGCTTACAAGGATTTCGCGACGTTCCTGAAAAGTGTGCCGCTGGGAAAGCCGTTCTGTTTCTGGTTCGGCAGTCAGGATCCACACCGGCCTTACGAACGCGGCGCGGGCGTGAAGTCAGGCCACCGCCTCGAAGAGGTGACGGTGCCGCTGTTCCTGCCCGACACAAAGACCGTTCGCAGTGACATTCTCGACTATTACTTCGAGATCGAACGCTTCGATCGCGACGTGGGTGAAATGCTCAAACTGCTTGATGAAGGCGGCTTGCTTGACAACACCCTTGTCGTCGTCACCAGCGACAATGGTTTTCCGTTCCCGCGGGGCAAGGCGACTTGCTACGACGCCGGAACGCGCATGCCGCTGGCCATCCGCTGGCCGCCGCGTGTCAAAGGTGGGCGGGTCATTGACGACTTCGTCAGTCTCACTGACCTCTCGCCGACGTTTCTCGAAGCGGCAGCACTGAAGCCATTGTCCGAGATGACCGGTCGAAGCCTCCTGCCGTTGCTGACTTCGGGGAAATCCGATCCGGCGCGTGACAAGGTGTTCTTCGGTCGCGAACGCCACGCAAACGTGCGCGCCGGCAATGTCGGCTATCCCATCCGCGCGATGCGCACGGCACAGTTCCTTTACCTGCGAAACTTGGAGCCTGACCGGGCGACCAGCCGGACATGAAACGTCTGTTCGATCTCGCCGTTGGCAAACGCCCAGCCGAGGAACTCTACGATCTGAGCCGGGACCCAACGCAGATGACCAACGTTGCAAACGAGTCACGTTACGCCGGAACCAAAGCGAAGCTTCGCACGCAACTCGACCGTTACCAGATCGAAACAAACGACCCGCGCGCGCTGGGCAAAGGCGCCGAGTTTGACCGCTATTACTATGTCAGCGACGGCGGAGCCGGGAAACCGTCGGGAAAAGCGCCGACAAATCCTGCGAAACGATGAAACGACCACTGTTTGTATTCGCGCTCTGGTCGCTCACCGCGTGGACCGTATTCGCAGCCGGCGCGCCACCGCGCCCGAACATTGTCTTCATTCTTGCAGATGATCTCGGGCCGAACGACATCGCCTGTTACGGGCGGCGCGAACATCACACCCCGAACCTCGACCGCCTTGCTTCCGAGGGTTCGCGTTTCACGTGCGCATACGTTGCCCAGCCGATCTGTTCGCCTTCGCGCGCGGCGATCCTGACGGGCAAAGCCCCGGCCCGTCTGCATCTGACGACGTATCTGCCGGGGCGGCCGGACTGTCCGTCGCAGAAACTTCTCCATCCGATCATCGAACAGCAGTTGCCGCTTATGGAAAGGACGGTGGCTGAGTGCCTGCGCGACGCCGGCTATGCGACCGCGTGCATCGGCAAATGGCATCTTGGCGGCGAGGGCTTTTTGCCGACCGACCAGGGCTTCGATCTCTATCATCCCGGCAACGCCGTGACGAAACCGTCCGCAGCGGAAGGCGGCAAGGGTGAATACGACCTCACCGCCCGCGCGATCGAGTTTGTGCAGAAGAATCGTGATCGGCCGTTCTTTCTCTATCTCGCGCATAACAGTCCGCACATTCCTTATTCGGCCAGGGCGGAACTCGTTGCGAAGAACGCCGGCGCCTTCGAGCCTGTTTACGCCGCGTTGGTTGAAACCCTCGACGACACCGTTGGGCTGTTGCTCGCGAAACTGGATGCGCTCGGATTGCGCGACCGCACGCTGGTGATCTTCACCTCCGACCACGGCGGTTTGCACGTCCCCGAGGGTCCCCATGCGCGCATCACGCACAACACGCCGTTCCGCGCCGGCAAGGGTTACCTGTACGAAGGCGGCCTGCGCGCTCCGCTCATCGCGCGTTGGCCGGGCAAGGTCCCGGCCGCCCGCGTCGTGGACACGCCGGTCATCAACACCGACTGGTTGCCCACGCTGGTGGAGATTGCTCGCGCCCGAACGCCGCGCGATCTGGACGGCGTCAGCATCACTTCGCTTCTGCTCGGTCGCGGCCAGCCGAAGGCGCGCCCTTTCTACTGGCATTTCCCGCACTACACCAACCAGGGCAGCCAACCGGCAGGCGCGATCCGCGAAGGCGACTGGAAACTCGTCGAACACTACGAGGATGGTCGTGTGGAACTGTTCAACCTGGCGATCGCGGCGTGGCGCCAACGCGCGGGAGCGCAGACCAACTCACCGAACCCCAACTTCGACCCCGTGTCGTACCGCAAGCTTTATGTGGACTTCGTGCCTTCGGCGTTCGATCCACTGCGCGCTGACGCGGAAACGTGGGCGCGTGTTGCCGCCTGGCGGAAGCTGATGGATGCAGTGTTGCCCAAGCCGAAAACGCCTGCACTTCACTGATGCTCATGCGTACCTTCAGAATTTTTGCCGGAATTAATTTCCGGACCGGCGACGCGGGCGGAGGTTCGCGCAACTCCCCTCGAACCCTCGTAGCCGCCGACGTGAGTCGGCGCACGTGTTTGCTTCGAGGCAAAGGATTAGCGCCGACTCACGTCGGCGGCTACGGTTCAGGAGGATGCATTAGGCGTGGAGCGCGGCGTTCACGCATTGGGGCCATGAACGGTGGGGCGAGACTCCGTCGAGCCCTGATCTCCCAACGACAGAAAATTAGGGCTCGACGGAGTCTCGCCCCACCTTCATGGGCAGCAGAAGTTCTGGTCCTGTTTCTGATTTTGGCGGTTGCGTCGAATCCGGCCCTGGCCGCCGTGCGGAAGCCGAACATCCTCATCGTGCTGGCCGACCAATGGCGCGCCCAGGCATTTGGATTCGCGGGTGATCCGAACGTCAGAACGCCGAACTTCGACCGCCTCGCGTCCGAGAGCATCCGATTCATCAACGCGGTTGCAGGCATGCCGGTCTGCTCGCCGACGCGGGCGTCGTTGCTCACCGGCCAGCGGCCGTTGACGCACGGCGTCTTCCTCAACGACGTCCCGCTCAATCCCAACGCCATGACCATCGCCAGGGTCCTCAAGTCGGAGGGCTACGACACCGGTTACATCGGCAAGTGGCATTTGAACGGAGACGGGCGATCGACCTTTATCCCGCGCGAACGGCGTCAGGGCTTTGACTACTGGAGAGTGCTCGAATGCACCCACGACTACTCGAACTCGTACTACTACGCCGACGCTCCGGACAAACTGAAGTGGCCCGGTTACGACGCCATCGCCCAGACACACGACGCTTGTGATTATCTCCGCAGCCGCGCGAAGTCGGAGAAGCCGTTTCTGTTGTTCGTCGCGTGGGGCCCGCCGCATGATCCGTATTTCAGCGCGCCGGGGAAGTATCGCGCCTTGTATGACCCCGCAAAGCTGATGCTGAGGCCGAACGTTTCCGACAAGTTGCAAGGCGAGGCGCGGAAGATTCTGGCTGGTTACTACGCGCATTGCACCGCGCTCGACGATTGCATGGGCGAGCTGCTTGAAACATTGCACGACACCGGCCTCGCGGAGGACACAATCCTGGTCTTCAGCGCCGATCACGGAGACATGCTCGGTTCGCAGGGAATGTTCAAGAAACAGAAGCCGTTCGACGAATCGATCCGCGTGCCGATGCTGGTGCGCTGGCCGGGAGGACCGGGCCTCAAGCCGCGTTCGCTCGACGCGCCGATCAATTCCGAGGACGTGATGCCGACGCTGCTCGGCTTGTGTGGTGTGCCGATTCCAAAGAGCGTCGAAGGCCTCGATTACAGCGGCTGCTTGCGCGACGGAAAGGCTCCCGGCGACGGCGCCACCGTGGTCCTCTGCTCCGCTCCGTTCGGCGAATGGGAGCGCCGCGCCGGCGGCAAGGAATACCGCGGTGTGCGCACGACCTGTTACACCTACGTCCGCGATCTGAGCGGCCCGTGGCTGCTCTTCGACAACCTTACCGACCCGTATCAAACCAACAACCTTGTGAACGTGCCGGCCCACGCCGCGTTGCAGTCCGAGATGGAAGCGTTGCTCAAACGGAAACTGCGGGAACGCGGCGACGAGTTCCGGCCCGGCGCGGAATACATCGCGAAATGGGGTTACCAAGTGAGCGCCAACGGGACAATTCCCTACGCACCGTGAAGCCGCAAATCAGCGAACTCGTGCGCGGGCCGGAACCTTGCCTCGTAGCAGCCGACGTAAGTCCCCATGACGCAATACCACACCAACGGGCGCGAAAATTCCGGGAACTGTGCGCGCTTCCCCCCTCTCCTGGGGGAGAGGGCCAGGGTGAGGGCGAGCGTTTCCTCCAATCCCATTTTCGGAGTAAAAGGCTCATTACTCAAAATCCGAAATCCGAAATCAATGAGAGCCTCCTTACGTTGGCTGCTACGGTTCAGAAGTTCAAACCATCAAATCCAAAGGTTGCAGTCTGCCCAGGCAAGCCGCATGTAGGTATTTTCTTTTTTCCAAACCTGTCGGTCTCACGGCTGTCTTCCTCGCGTTCGTATTTTTTTCCGCATGTCGCACATCCCAGGTGCCGGTTTCGAACACCGCCAGACCGGTCCGCCGGCCCAATTTCGTCTTCATCCTGACCGACGATCAACGATTTGACTCGATGGGTTGCGCGGGCAATCGACTTATCCGGACGCCGAACCTCGACCGTCTCGCCGCGAACGGCGCGCGGTTTCGGAATCACTTCGTCACCACTTCCATCTGTTGCGTCAGCCGCGCCTCGATCTTCACCGGCCAGTACGAGCGACGCCACGGCATCGGCGATTTCAAGACGCCGCTGACAACCGCGCAATGGGCACAAACGTACCCGGCGCTGCTGTGCGCAGCGGGTTACCGGACCGGTTTCATCGGCAAATTCGGCGTCGGCGACGCGAAATACATCGCGTCGAAGGCCGCTGATTTCGATTTCTGGCGCGGGCTTCCCGGACAGGCCGGCGAGTGGTTCATCGACCCGAAGGATCCGTCGCAGACACACGCGACCGCGCGGTTCGGGAATGAGGCGCTGGAGTTTCTCGATGACCGCACTGACGTCCGGCCTTTCTGCCTCTCGATCAGCTTCAATTCTCCACACGCCCGCGATGGCAAGCCGCGCGAATTTCAACCCGACCTTCGCGACGAACCGCTCTATGCGGCCGATCCAATTCCGGTTCCGAAGACGGCGTCTGACGACTATTTCCGGCTTCTGCCGGAGTTCGTCAAAAAATCCGAAGGCCGGCGTCGCTGGGCGAAACGTTTCGCGACACCTGAAATGTTTCAGGGCACAATGCGCGACTATTATCGGCTCGTCACCGGGATCGACCGCGAGGTCGGTCGTATCGTCGCGAAGCTGGCCGGCCGCGGACTGGCGGACAACACGGTGATCATCTTCACGTCGGACAACGGCTGGTTCGCCGGTGAACGCGGCCTGGCCGATAAATGGCTGATGTATGAGGAAAGCATCCGCGTCCCGCTCATCATTGTGGACCCGCGCCTGCCGAAGCCTAAGCGCGGGCGAATCGTGGACGCGCTGACTCTGAATCTTGATTTTGCGCCAACGATGCTGGAGCTGGCCGGTGTGCCGGTTCCCGCCGGGGTGCAAGGTCGCAGCCTTGCGCCGTTGCTCAACGGAACGCGTCCGGCCGACTGGCGCACGGACTTCTTCTATGAACATCACTACGGCCCAAATATCATTCCGCCCAGCGAAGGCATTCGCGCCGAGCGCTGGGTTTACCTGCGCTGGCTGGCGCCGAATCCTGAAAGCGAAGAGTTATATGACGTTCAGGCCGATTCGTTGGAGCAACGCAATCTCGCCGCCGATCCAGCTTATTCTGCCACATTGGATGCGTTGCGCGCACAATGGCGTCGGACCGGTCTCGGTTTGAAATGATCACCCACGCTCACCCCACGCGCGCCTGGTGTTGGCGGTTGCGCCCAGGAAAAATCGGTGGCATCCGCCGGCCGCCCCGTACTCATGAACCGGGTGGGGCGAGACTCCGTCGAGCCCTAATTTTCTGTCGTTGGGAGAACGGGGCTCGACGGAGTCTCGCCCCACCGGTATGGCCCCACTGCGTGATCCCACTGATTTCTGTCGGTTGGGAATCAGGACTCGACAGAGTCTCGCCCCACGTATATGCCTCACAAAATTTACGGACAGCACATCGATTACATGTTCCAGACACCGACGACGCGAGTGTGGAAACAACTCCATGACGAAAGCAAACTGACGCCCGCCCAGGACATCTTCTGTAACACCAAGGCGCCCGAGGAACTCTACGACCTGCAATCCGATCCCGACGAAATCAACAACCTCGCCGCGTCTCGGGCGCATCAGGAGTTCAAGACCCGGCTGCGGTAAAGCCCAGGAGGAGCTCGCGAGAAGCATCCGCGACGTCGGTTTCCTGCCCGAAGGCGAACTTTTCACCCGCGCGAACGGCGGTTCGCCTTTCGACATGGGCCACAACGACAGTCAATATCCGCTTGAGCGTGTCTTCGAAGCAGCGGAACTGGCGTCGATGCTTGAAGCCGATGCCGTGCCGGCGTTGAAACAGCGAAAAGACAACGACAGCGCAGTGCGTTATTGGGCGGCGCTGGGCACGTTGATGCGCGGTGAGAAGGGTGTGCAAGCGGCGCATGAAGAACTGGCGGCCGCGTTAAAAGACAGCTCGCCTTACGTCCGCATCGCCGCGGCGGAAGCGCTCGGACGCTACGGAAGTGCCGCAGACCAGAAGCAGGCATTGAGCACGTTGGTCGAGTTGGGACCCAACGGCAAGAACGGCGTATTCGTGTCGATGGCGGCGTTGAACGCGCTGGATGCGCTGGGCAACAAAGCCGCGCCGGCGGCTCAGGCAATCCAGGCGATGCCGTCACAAGGCAAGGTACCGGATGCCCGCTATGCCCCTTACGTGCCGCGGCTGCTCGAAGATCTGCAGGCGCGATTCAGGTCAGAGCAGCAATAGCGGTTCCCTGTCCATTAACCGCGTCTCCACCGGGACAATTTCTTGTTGCAGGTGCAACACAGAATTGTCCCGGCCAGTTCATGGTTCAGATGCGCGATGGTGAGGTCGTGGAAGCTTCCGATGAACAGGACTGTAGCGCAACAGGTTTTCCAGCCTGCGGGTTGGGGCGACTTTCCAGTCGCCCGGTCGGAGTTTGCGATTTCAATTCAATCAAATGAACAATGAAAGAAAGTCGCGCTGGATCAAGCCGCGGCAGGCTTTGTTCGTTGGCACTTGCGGTTTGTTGACGGCTCTGTTGCCGGCGATTGGAGCGAGCCAGACCGCAAACGCTCCCAAGCGCCCGAACATCGTCATCGTCATGCCGGACGACGTCGGCTACGGCGATTACGCCTGTCTGGGCAATCCGATCATCCATACGCCGGCTGCCGACGCGTTCTGGAAGCAGAGCGTCCGCTTTACGGATTTTCACGTAAGCCCGACCTGCGCGCCGACCCGCGCGGCGTTGATGACCGGACGGCATAAGTTCAAGAACGGCGTCACGCACACCATTGACGAGCGCGAACGATTGACGCTCAAAGCCACGACCATCGCTCAGGTGCTGAAAAACGCCGGCTACACGACCGGCATCTTCGGCAAGTGGCACTTGGGCGACGAACCGGATCGCCGGCCGGACCGGCGCGGTTTCGACGAAACGTTCATCCATGGCGGCGGAGGAATCGGGCAGACGTATCCGGGCAGTTGCGGCGACGCGCCCGGCAACACCTATTTCAATCCGGCCATTCTCCACAACGGCAGGTTCGAGAAGACCAGAGGCTATTGCACGGACGTGTTCTTTCGACAGGCGCTGAAGTGGATGGAGGAGAAGCGAAAGGGCGGGGCGCCGTTCTTCGTCTATCTCCCGCTCAATGCCGCCCACGCGCCGCTCCAGCTACCGGACGAGTATTTCAAGCGCTACAAAGGCAAAGTCCCGGACGATACCGCCAGATTCTTCGGGATGATCGAGAACCTTGACGAGAACTTCGGCGCGTTGTTGAAGAAGCTCAAAGAGTGGGGGATCGAGGAGAACACGCTCGTTATTTTCCTGACCGATAACGGCGGCACATTCGGCGTGAAGGTTTACAACGCCGGCATGCGCGGCGGCAAAGTCACGCCCTATGAAGGCGGGACGCGTGTGCCGTCGTTCTGGCGTTGGCCCGCCGCGTTCCAGGGCGGCGTCGATTGCGCCGCGCTCACCGCGCACATCGACATCTTCCCGACCCTGGCAGAGATCGCCGGCGCGAAACTCAGCGATGCGGTGAGGCGACAAGTGGAGGGCCGCAGTCTGCTGCCGCTGTTGAAGAATCCCAAAGCCGACTGGCCGGATCGCGTCCTGGTGACGCACGTCGGACGCTGGCCGCGCGGGAAGGCGGCGGAATGGAAGTTCAAGAACTGCTCCATCCGCAACAGCCGTTTCGCGCTGGTGAACAACACCGAACTCTACGATCTCAAGACCGATCCGGGAGAAACAAAGAACGTCATTGAACAACACCCGGAGATCGTCGCTAGACTCCGCGCGGCTTACGAGGAATGGTGGTGCGAAGTATTGCCTCGACTCGAAAATGAAGATGCAATCGGACCGAAGATCAATCCCTTCAAAGCGCTTTACTGGAAACAATTCGGCGGCGGACCGAACGAAGCGTTGCTCAAGCAGATGGACCCGGACCTGGTCAACCGCGGTGAAAACGGCCGGCCTGCCGGCACAAACGGCGAACAAAAGAACCAAAATTGAATTCAGTCAGGAACTATGAAGCCTCATTCGGCGGTCCCCAAAAGAAATCCGGCCTGGCGCGCCGGACTGAGTTTCGTCACGGCGCTCACTCTCGGATCGGTCATCAGCGATAGCCGCGCCGGTGAAGTCGCGAAAAGGTCCGCGCCGAACATCGTGTACCTGCTTTGCGACGACCTGGGTTATGGGGACGTTAAGTGCCTCAATCCCGACGGCAAGATCCCCACACCGAACATGGACAGACTGGCCGCGGCCGGAATGATTTTCACCGATGCGCATTCCAGCTCGTCGGTCTGTTCGCCCACGCGCTACGGCATTCTCACCGGTCGCTATAATTGGCGTTCGCGCCTTAAGAGCGGCGTGCTGGGCGGGTTGAGCCCGCGGCTGATCGCGGCGGGACGGCTCACGGTGCCGGCGTTTCTCAAACAGCATGGGTATCGCACCGCTTGCATCGGCAAGTGGCACCTCGGCATGGACTGGACGCTCAAAGCGGGCGCGGAAAAGTTCGACGACAACATCGAGAAAGGCGAAGCGGGCTGGCGCGTCGATTTCACCAGGCCGATCCGCAACGGACCGAACCAGGTCGGCTTTGACTACTATTTC
Source organism: Verrucomicrobiota bacterium (assembly GCA_003218935.1). Taxonomy (GTDB): domain Bacteria; phylum Verrucomicrobiota; class Verrucomicrobiia; order Limisphaerales; family AV2; genus AV2. The sequence goes on along the minus strand of QHPA01000070.1, from coordinate 2,025 downwards.
GGAATCAGCGCATCGCTCGACATGGTTCCTTACACGTTTATCGAGAACGACCATGTCACGGCCATTCCCGCCGTGGACAAGGCCTTTCCCCTGATGCTCGGTCGCAGCGGCGGAATGACGCGCAAAGGACCCGCCGCCGCCAATTTCGATGCCGCGGATGTGCTTCCCACTCTCACGCAAAGAGCGATGGACTATATCGATCAGCGGGCCGCCGGCGCCAGGGCCGGCAAGCCCTTCTTCCTCTACCTGGCGCTGAACGCGCCTCACACGCCGATCGCGCCCACGCCCGAATGGCGGGGCAGAAGCGGGCTCAATCCGTATGGCGATTTCGTGATGGAAGTCGATTGGACCGTGGGACAGGTGCTGGCAGCGCTCGACAGGAACAGCCTCGCCGGGAGCACACTCGTCGTTTTCACCAGCGACAACGGATGTTCGCCGGAGGCAAAGTTCGATGAACTGACCGCGAAAGGACACAACCCGAGTTACCATTTCCGCGGGTACAAGGCGGACATTTTTGACGGCGGACATCGCGTTCCCTTCATCGTCCGCTGGCCCGGCCATGTCCAAGCGCGCACGACCAGCGATCAACTCATTTGCTTGACCGACCTTTTCGCCACCTGCGCGGATATTCTCGGTGTGAAGCTGCCCGACAATGCCGCCGAGGACAGCGTCAGCATCCTCCCGGCTTTGGAGGGACGCGACAACGGCCCGTTGCGCGAGGCGGTGGTGCATCATTCGATCAACGGCTCATTCGCCCTGCGCCAGAAAGCATGGAAACTGGAACTGTGCGCCGACTCCGGCGGTTGGAGCGCGCCACGACCGGGGAGCGAACCAGCGCGGAATCTGCCTCCGATTCAACTCTACGACCTCGCCAACGACATTGGGGAGAGGACGAATCTCCAGGATCGGCATCCCGAAGTGGCCGAACGGCTGACAAAACTGTTGGAGAGATACGTCGCCGACGGCCGCAGCACGCCGGGCGCCCGGCAGACGAACACGACCCCGGCGGCGATTTATCGAACACAGAAACCACTGGACCGGAACAGGTCGTCCAGGCCATAAGGGAAAGTCTCCAACGCACCCAGAATGAAACGTAAGAACGTTGTTATTGTTCTAGGACTTATATGCGTAGTCATGTTCACAGTAGTCTTCGCGTTAGAACTTGTCCGCGCGGTATCCGAAAGAGCAAGAGATGTGCAGGCCAATGACGTTTGTTCGAAACTAGCAATAGAAATAAAATATTTTCAGATACAAAACGGCCGCTTCCCTCATTCGTTGTCCGAGTTACAGTCTACTGATTCCTTGGGCGAAGCGGACAAAAATGTCGTCCAAGAATTAATGGCATTCGCTCAACACAACAAGTGGCACGACACCTACGATTATGTTCCATCCACAAATGGGTTCACACTCGTTGTGACCGGACCTTCAGCGGGATGGTTGGGTAAAGGACGCAGAATGGAAAAGCACTATAATGCGGAGGATGTAAGATGAGGCTACAAACAGCTTGCGTCTGACTTTAGAGCGGCCGCGGTGGCGATTTATCGAGCACAGAAACCACTGGACCGAACAGGTCGTCCTGCCAAAACTCGATAGTTCAAAGTGATGTTGAGGCAAACGCGCGAAACACGCGTAGCGCAGGTTTCCAAACCTGCTGTATCGCCGATTTCCACATCGGCAGCATGTTGGAACGACCGGAGCGCCCGCAGGTTTGGAAACCTGCGATACAGCAGACTTGGAAGTCTGCGCTACGGTTCGGCTGTGAAATGTCCAGGATAAGGGAAGCCTCCAACGCATGATACCGATGATACGATCAGCGAACTTCCTCGCGCGCGCGTTGCTGCTGCTGGCCGCCGCAGCGGGCCTTGCCGCCACGCCCAGGCCCAATATTGTCCTTATCTACAGCGACGATGTCGGCTACGGTGACGTGGGTTGTTACGGCGCCACGCACGTGAAGACGCCGAACATCGACAAGCTCGCGACGGGCGGTCTGCGGTTCACCAATGCCCACTCACCGTCAGCGACCTG
>QHPA01000365.1 GCA_003218935.1 Verrucomicrobiota bacterium | reverse complement strand
CTGGCAATGTCAAGGCAACGTCACCTTTATGCGGATCATTGCCTTTTACACCGCCGGCCTGACGCTGATCTACACGGTGCTCCCCTACAAGACGCCGTGGTGTCTGCTGGGCTTTCTTCACGGCATGATTTTGCTCGCGGGTGTCGGTGCGGCGGCGCTCCTGCGCGCGTGCCAGCCTCGCTCGTTGAAATGGACGGCCGGTATTTTCCTGCTCGCCGGGTCGGCGCACCTTGGCTGGCAGGCGTGGCGCGCCAGTTTTCCCTGCTGCGCCAGTCAGTTTAACCCGTACGTCTATGCGCAGACCTCGCCTGACATTTTGAAGCTGGTGGACAAGGTTGAGGCGCTGGCGCGCGTTTCGCCGCAAGGTCACGACACGGTTGTCAAAGTGATGGCGCCCGGAAACGACTACTGGCCGCTGCCCTGGTATTTGAGGCGTTTTAAGAAACAGCATGTCGGCTTTTGGAATGAAATCCCTCCCGAACCGTTTGCGCCGATCATGATCGTGTCGGCTGAATTCCAGGCGGCGTTTGATGAACGACCGGAGAAGACCCACCTCATGGCCGGGTACTTCCAATTGCGACCGCAGGTGTTCTTCGAGCTGTATGTCGAGATCAATCTCTGGCGGGAATATGTGAATACGTTGGCGCCCGAAAAAGACTGATATCATTTCCGGGAGAGACTCATGGACCGTTGGATGGGCCACATTTTCTTTCCACCCCGGCCCTCTCCCCTGTGGAGAAATTCCCTGAAAAATTTCGCGCATTGACCCCCTAAACTGTAGCAGCCGACGTTAGTCCCCATGAAGCAATTCCACACCAAAGGGCGTGAAAATTCCGGGAACTGTGCGTGCTTCCCCCTCTCCTGGGGGAGAGGGCCGGGGTGAGGGCGAGCGTTTCCTCCAATCCCATTTTCGGAGTAGGAGGCTCCAACTTCCTTCAGCCAGGAACGAATCGATCCCGGTCTGGCAAGTTCCAGCAGACTTCAGATGGAGTTGAGGAAATCCAACAACTGCTGGCGCTGAATCGAGAGGAGGAGGAGAAAGCGGTCACGCGCAGGTTTGGCCTCGCCGTCGTGGGCGCGGATAGCTGCGTCCACCGTCGCGGCGCGTCCGTCGTGAAGATACGGGGCGCTGGCGCGCACACCCCACAGTGGCGCGGTCCTCATTTCGCGCTGGTCGGCGGTTCCCTGCACAATGCCGTCGCCGAGCCCGCCCATGTCGTGAAGCAGAAGGTCGGAGTAGAGCCGCACCGGCTTGTGGTCGAGCGCCGCGACGCTGTTCGCGCCGGTTTGCATGGCTGGCGTGTGACACGCCGCGCAGCCGATTCCAGTGAACAGGATTTGTCCCGACTGAGCTGAGAGCGTCAATGGCAACTGCGGTGGCGGCGCCAGAAAGCGCATGAAGTCAGCGAAGTTGTCGATGTTGGCCTTGCCGGTTTCGGGGTCCTCCACGTCTTCGGGGTCGGCGACGTTATCAAAGAGCGCGAGCAAATCGGTGTTGCCGTTGGGCGCATTTTCCTGCGGGAAGAGCCGGCTGGTGATACCCATTTCGTTCACGTAGGCGTCGCCCGAGAAGGCCAGCAGCGTGGCTTGCTGGGCTTTCCAGCCGAAGCGTCCGACTCGCGACTGGCCGCTGACGACATCCTGCACCATCGAAGGACGGCCCGTGATGCCATCGGGCCTGGGAATTGCGGCGTTCAGCAGAATCGCGCTATCCGGAATCGCTTCAATCAGTCCCAGCCCGAACAAAGGCGTGGTCTGCCGTTGGGCGATGACGTTGGCTTCGGGAGGAACGATCTCCTGGCAGGCCGGGTCAATGGCCGATTGCTGCAACAACGATCCGCCGAGTTCGATCAGCGGGTCGAACTGTCCGTACTCCACGCGGCCAAACCGGGTTTCAAGAATCGCGCTGCTTCCGCCCACGGCCGGAGCGAAGTGACACGCGACACAGGAGACGTTGTTGAAAATCGGTCCGAGGCCCCTTTCCGGGGTTTCCTCGTCCAGAAATTCGTCAGACCCGGCGCCGAACGCTGCGAGTTGGTCCGGCGTGAGGCCGGGCAGCGGGTCGCCAAATTGGGGCGACCCGGAGGGCGGGGGTAGCACGGGGGGCACGGGTAGCTGCCCAAAGGCGACACTGGAGAGCGACGCGCCGAGGACGGTCAGGAGTGCGAGTTTGACGATGTTTTTCATGGCTGTCTGGTTGGGTTCATTGTTTTGTTTTGCTCTGAACACGCATCAACCCACTTTTGGGTGCTGACCCATTGTTCACCATGCAGTGCCACAGCGCCGTCGAATTGAGATGAACCCCCGTTTTTGTGAGATGAACCCGGCTAAAAGCGTGATGAAACTGGTTCGCTGGACCGGAACGGTCTGCTCGATTTCAGGAGAACCTCAACGCCCTTTCCGCTTCACGCAGATCGAGAGTCATTGCGAAGTGCTTCCCGTTGTGAAGGACGATGGCCTGTTCGCCTTTGGACATCGGCAACAGTTCCTTGACATGATCGAGGTTCACGATGGCGCTGCGGCTGATGCGCAGAAATTTCTTCGGGTCGAGCTGCGCCTCCAGCGCGCTCAACGTCCCGCGCAGGATATGACTTTCCTTCCCGAATTGCACGGCGACGTAGTTGCCGGCGGATTCGATGGCGTCAATGTCGCCAGTCTTGAGGATCACGACTTTGTCGCCGGTCTTAACAACGAGACGCGTGAGATAATGGCTGCGGTCACGGCGCTGGCGGAGCGCATCGAGGTCGGATCGAGCCTCTGTTCTCCTGTGTTTTATCGCCGGATGCTCACGAGCATGTTGCATGGCTTCCTTGAAAGGGCGAATCCGAACGGTGTTTCATAATCGAAATCTTTTCACGCGCTCAATTCACTCGTAATTTCTGTGCGCCGATTGTGTGCACCGTGCATCAATTCTGTGCAGTAATCTCGCCGTCGCTGTTGGGCGAAGATCGGGGCGGACCCGTGGAATCCCGCGGCGGGCCGGCTCCGTCGCAGCTCAACCGCGTCCTGCGACACGGTTCTGCGCCATCGTTCAAGCACGTTGAATGTGTGCGCAATTCCAGTGCCACGCGCGTGAGTATGCGATTCTGGAATAAGGGCGCTTCGCCGGCGCAGTTGTCACCCGCGCCGCCTTTTACGAGCGCTTTTTGACGAGAGCCACGACAGTTCCACAGGAACGGTGGAGCGTCTCAGTCCTGAGCCTTGTGGCTAAGCAGCGGCCTGCTGGAAGAAAAGTGTCAAAATTGAGGAGTGCACTATGACAGAGGTCGGATGCCAGGCAACCAACAGTTCCGCAGACATCCTTGCCCGCAGTTACTCCAGGCGGCAGGGATGCCGCGCGACTTGCACGCAGAGATGCGCGCGCTACGTGCTGCGGGTCGCAGGAGCCTGTCGGACTCAGCGGTAGCACCTTGGGTCGCGAGCGAAGCTCGACAGAGTCTCGCCCCACCGTTCATGGTCCCAACGCGCGCCAAAAATGGCGGGCCCGGCTCCAGGAACCTCGCAGCCATGGCAGCGGCGACGGTCAGTCATGGCAAATTGCTTCCCATTGTGAAGGACCATGACGTGTTCACCTTTGAACATCGGCAACAGTTCCTTGACCTGGTCGAGGTTCACAATGGCGCTGCGGCTGATGCGCAGAAATTTCTTCGGGTCGAGCTGCGCCTCCAGCCCGCTCAACGTCTCGCGCAGGATATGACTTTCCTTCCCGAACTGCACCGCGACGTAGTTGCCGGCCGATTCGATGGCGTCAATGTCCCCGGTGTTCAGGATCACAACTCTGTCGCCGGTCTTAACGGTGAGGCGCGTCAGATAATGGCTGCCGGCACCGCGTTGGCGTAGCGCATCGAGGTCGGATCGAGCCGAAGCACCCCCGTGTTTTTTCGCGGGATGCTCACGAGCTTGGCGCATCGTTTCCTTAGAGAGTGGAGCCGCACTGGAGACGAAGCCTTGTTGTGTCTGGAAACCTTTCGACGCAACGGACGTTGGCATCTGCTCTTGCATCATTCAGTTGACTCCTCCGGAAACTGACCTGCGTCCAAAGCGATCAGCAACTGGTTCTGTTCTTGAGAGCTTGAGAATGAGTTCTGTTTCATAGGCGGCCTTTCTCTTTTTGTTTCATCGAACTCCAAGCGCAACCGATTCACCGCCCTCGTCCTACAACCTCAACAAACACATCCTGGAAATACCGCAACACCGCTCTTAAGACTCAGCATTGAAGCGGGCTTTGCAATTCAAGCATACATCCTACGATTGTCGATTTGACGTTTGGCATCCAATAGGGTCTTCACCTGAGAACCACAGTAGGGTTTTACCCCAATCGGTTGGTTTGTTCGAAATCGAAGCCGCGCATCCCTGCCGGATACACGCAGACGCAATACCTTGGCGAAAAAAGTTGTGGGCGTTATTTAAGCCGGCAATCAGGGCTTGACCCAAGGTCTATCACCGTGGCGACGACGCGGCGATCTGCGCCGGAATTATCGGGCAGCGCGTTGTTCGCGAACCGAAAAGCTCTCCCCTAGCGCCGCCGGGTCTCGCGATCACTCGTATCGCAGCGACTCAATCGGGTCGAGGTTGGCCGCTTTGAAGGCGGGGTAAGTGCCGAAAATGATCCCCACGATGGAGCAAATGAGCAGGCCGAAAATGATCCAGTCCACCGGCACGACCGGCGGCACCTTGAGGAAAATCGCCGCGACGTTTCCGCCCAGGATTCCCAGCGCGACGCCGATCACGCCGCCCACCTCGCAAAGCACGATCGCTTCCATGATGAATTGCGTCATAATATTCCGTTTCTTGGCGCCGACCGCGCGCCGGATGCCGATTTCGCGCGTTCGCTCCGTCACGGAGACGAGCATGATATTCATGATGCCGATGCCTGCGGCGATCAGCGCGATGGAGCTGATGACGGCGACGACGACGCGCACGGTGAGCGTGAAGGATTTGAACTGGCCGATGAGCGAGTCATTGGAAAAGATCTCAAAGTCGTCCTCCTTGCCGGGCTCGACCTTGCGAATGGCGCGCAGGATGCCGCGCACTTGTTCGACGGTGTCGTCGTATTTCGCCTGGCTGGGCGCCTGGACGAGGATGGAAATGCTGCGCCAGGTCCGTCCGAAACGGTTCAGGCCGGTGGTGATGGGAATGACAGCGAAATTGTCCTGATCGCTGCCGAGCATTGCGCCCTTGGATTCCAGCACGCCCACCACCGAGTAACTGATGCCGCTGAGCTTGACGCGTTCACCGACGGCGGAACCGAACGGAAACAATGTCTTCGCCAACGCGCCGCCCAGCACGCATATGTCTCTCGCGCTTTCGACATCCGGCTCCTGCAGCGCGCGACCGTCCTGCACGCTCCAGTTGTGCGCCGGGAATGTGCCGGGACTGCCGCCGATCATGCGAACGTTGGGCGGAGTTTTTTCGTAGCGCGAAATCGCCTGTCCGTTGCCATCCCAGAAAAAAGTCTCCAGGCCAACATTCTGCGCCGCAGTTGCCCGTTCCATCACCTGCCGCCCCTGCGGCAACGTGATGTTTTTCCGGCGCCAGAATTTTTCGAATCCTTCCGGTCCACCGAAATAAACCGCCGGCCACTTCTGAATTTCAAACGTATTCGCGCCGAGCTGACTTAACTCGGTCTCGATGTTGTTCTGCATGACGCGCATGGCGGTCATCACGACGATGATGGAGAAAACGCCGACCAGCACTCCGAGCAACGTCAGCGCCGAGCGCAACTTGTGCGCTGCGAGCGCGCTCATCGCCATCAGAAAGCTCTCCTTGATTTCGGCGCGGAGAATCCGGCTCGAGGCCGATGAACGAAATGCAGCGCTCACAGCTTTCCTTTCCATGAACCTGGTGGGGCGAGCGTCCTCGCGAGCCCTGATTTCTGTCCTTGGGGGATCAGGGCTCGACGGAGTCTCGCCCCGCCGTTCATGATCCCAATGCGCGGGCGCAAGGGGGAAAAGGACGCCGCGCGGTGACCGGTTGTGATCAAGCGCCTCATGACATCACTCGTTCCTCAACGCATCGACCGGATTCATCCGCGCCGCGCGCCAGGCGGGGAAAAAGCCCGATACGATGCCGGTCAAAATCGAAACCAGCAGCGCAATTCCCGCGACGGTCAGGGACAGGGTTGCCGGCAGAAATTTCCCGATCAAAAAGGTCATCGGCCAGGCGATCGCCAGCGCCAGCAGTCCGCCCAGCAGACAAATGCTCGCCGCCTCGATTAGAAACTGGACGAGAATCGTGCGCCGC
>QHPA01000364.1 GCA_003218935.1 Verrucomicrobiota bacterium | reverse complement strand
GTTCGACCTCCAGCGCGTGGATACCGCCCAGGTCGAGCGTGGCCTTGTGCGGATCGAATTGCTCGTCGTAGGTGACGACCAGCGTGTAGCCGCCCCAGGCTTTGTCCTGCAGCGCGACGCTCCAAACGATATAGTTGGTCTGTCCCGCGGCGCCAGCCGCATTGGGTGCAGGCGCCACCTGCTCCTTGCGGCGGATGTTTGGGCCGGTGAAGTCAACGTTCTTCCAACTCGCCGGCAGCCGGAGACGGAATTCCTGCAGGCCCTGGTTGATGATCGCGTAACGGATTGTCGCGCTGCCCCCGAGCAGGCCGTCGCCGACAGTGACGAGGTTGAAAATCTCGGCAATGACACGCGGCTGAAGTTTTTCAGTAGAGAGCGTGAGCGTCCAATCGGCCTGGTCCGCGACGTAGGCGAGCAGTTCGTCGGCGCGGTGGGCGAGGTGGTTGATCGGGATTTCGCGCAGGCCAATCAGTTCGGAAGTCTTGAGGCTGATGCCCGGGGCGAAGCGCTGGTCGCCGCGCGAAATCGCGCTGGCCGCCCCTCAAACGGACATTCAGACCACCTTCGCCGAGTGGGAACTCTACGTGCCCGCGACACATCAGCTTATGAGCTTCGACGGAATAGATGCCTGCTTTTTCGACGTTCAGAGTGAGCGCGTGAGTGACGAGCAACCGCGTCTCTTCGAGCCGGGCGGTGACGCGCGCGGCGACGTTGATGATCGGCTCGATGCGACGGAGCTTCACGCCGAGCGCGAGCGGACGGCCATAGAAACGATAGGCCGCCAGCGCGCCGCCGGGCGCGTTGATCTGGCGCAAGCCGGTGCTGGATTCCGTTTCGACCAGCATGTCTTCAGCGGAGACGGCGAGTGAGCCGGTCTCGCGATCGACACCCTGCGGTTGGGGCAAGGTGAGTTGATCGCGGGACGGAAGATTTTCGACCGTTTGCTCGGAATAGAGTGTCAGGTGGTAGCTCTTCTCGACCGGTTTGATCAACTCGACGGTGAGGATTTGAATCTCCGACCCACTCCCAGTCCCTACCGCGGAGGGGTCAGAGGCAGGTTTTGTTGGCGGCAGGCTGGAAGCCTGCGCTACGCTGACGTGCCAATCGCGGATCTGCTCGCCTTCAACTCGCGTCAGCGCCTGGTTGATTGGCAACGCCACGGAAAATTTGGAGAGATTCCCCTGGACGATGTCGTAGCGAAGTTCGGTGACAAATTTGATGACTGTGGGTGTGATTTGGGCCGTGGCAATGGTGTCGCAGGTAATCAGTGCTTTGCGTGCAGCTTCGGCCGCTCTGCTCTGCCAACGCAACGAGACCTTCCGGTCCGCGCCCAGCACGCCGCGCACACGGGCCGCTTCGCCTTTCTCGGGCTCGAGCGGTGTGCCGCTGAGTAATTGCACTTCAACCCCGGCGCCGGTGGCTTCGACTGCGACCGACGCAATGCCTGCGTCCGGTCCGCTGAATGCAATCTGGTTCCAAGGTTCGGCGCGCGTGATTTTCGCGACAACCTCCAGCTTGAACCTGTATTTGCCCGCGCGCGCCGCGACGAGCCGATACTGTTTCTCTTTCCACACCAGGCGCAAACCGGCCGGAAGTTTGGCCGGCATCACGGCAACGTCTCCTTCAAACAGCGTGACGGAGGATTCGTTTTTGCCGATGGACTCGGCATCAATTTCCACGAGAAACTTCGCTTCGTTGTCGGTGAGTTTGCCGTCGTAGCGGATTTCGCGGAGCAGAAGGTCGGCCTCGATCGCTGCGACCGGCCCGTTGGTGGATGGCGGAGACGGTTCGTTGGCTGACAAGGCGGCGGGCAGAAACATTAAAAGACAGAAGACAGAGTTTGATGAGCGAGCGCATAACGACCTCCAAATTGTTTTCAGATTTAACGGGGACGAATGAAGCGAAGTTCATGAGAATGGATTTAGCATAACCCGCGCCCGCCGGTGTGAGGCATGGGTAAATGAGTTGTCAAAGATTTGTGCGGGCGAATTACGGGAACCGGCGTGAACTTCACGCAAAACGCGTGAAAAGTTTCGCGGCGGACGAAACCAGAGGATGAGCCACATGCCGCGTTAGACGGCGTGGCGAAGCGAATACTCCTGGCGGCCGGTATTCTGGAATCGTGGAGGCGACCCTCGAACCGGCCCAAGGCAGGTCAAAAAAAGGTGTCAGGCGCGTTCAGCAAATGCTCGCCAAGGCTGCCCTGCTCCGCTACACTGATTGCCCGATGAACCCCAATGCCGAAGCCGACTTGATTGCCCGGTGCCGCCGGGGCGAGGCGCAGGCCTGGGACGAATTGTTTGACCTCCATTACGCAGCGGCGGGCCGCTTCGTGTTTCAACTCGCGCCTCAATTCAACCGCGAGGACGTCGAGGAAATCTGCCAGGAAACATTTTTGTCCGTGATCAAAAGTCTTGAGTCGTTCAACGGCAGAAGCCAGTTACAAACCTGGCTCTTTCGCATCGCGGCGAACAAGGCGCGCGATTATCGCGAGCGCCAGCGCGCTGCCAAACGGGGCGGCGGACAGATGCCAATTTCATTGCAAGCGGAGAACCGCGAAGACGGCTTGACCATCGACCCGCCGAGCGATGCGCCCGCGCCCGATGCAACGGCGATCAACGCCGAGCGCATCGCATTGATGCGCGAGGCGCTCGATCAGCTTGGCGAGCCGTGTCGCGAAATCATCGAGCTTCGTTATTTCGGTGATTTGAGTTACGAGGAAATCAGCAACACCTTGCAGTTGAACGTGAAGACCGTCAGTTCGCGCCTGAGCAAATGCCTGGATCACTTCGAAGAAATTGCGCGCAATGTGTTTTCGAGAGAGAATATTGCGCCGTCTTCCGTCTAACGATTTGAACGAGATGCCAGACGAACCCAACAGAAATGTCGAAGACCAACTGAAGACCTGGGCGCAGAAGCGGCGTGAGGAAGCGGAGGCGCCGTTTGAGTTGCACCCGGCCACGCGCAAGATGCTCCAGGACGAAGTGGCGCGGACGTTCCCCAAAAGCTTCGATGCACCTCTCGGCAAACCAAATCATCCGCCTCCTTATGTCGGCGGCTACGCCGTCGGCTGGTTGAAAATGCTCTGGTCGCGCTTCGCGCTCGCGGGTTCGCTTTGCGTGGCGCTGGTCGTTGTGGTGGGAATTCTTTTTCTTGGAATGGCCAAATCAAAGTTCAAGTCGCAGCAACTTGCGCTGGTTCGTGAGCAAGAAAAAGCTCTCCCCTCCGAAACGGCGCGCCGGGACGCTCCGGCTCAATTTGCGCCGGAGAGCAGCCGCGCGGGCGAAATGCCGGTGAACCGCCTCGGCTATGAAGCGGTCAAGGCTCCAGCTGCCGAGTCGCCTCCGGCGCAGAGTGTGCCAGCCCTCGCGGAGAACAAGCCGTCGGAACAGGAAGCTCTGGTCAAAGCGGAATCCAAAGATGCGCGACTGAAGACAGTTGACCAACTGGCCAAAGATGAGACCCGAAAAAGCCCCGAAACGGGCAGATCGTTGGAATTGTCCTACGCCGAAAGAGCGAAGGAAGCAGCGCCGTCAGAGGGCCGACCCGAGACGCGCGATCGCGGAGTGGCTCCAGTAAATGGTCGCAACAGACTTCTGATGGAGCGTGATGGTCTGGCGCTGCGGCGTGCGGAAACGGGCGCAGTCGTGCCGGCAGACAAACAAGCAGCCGCTGCCCGGCCTCAAGCTCCGCCGGTTGCCAGTGCGCAAGTCACCTTGGAAATCGCAAATGTTGGACGGAGTGCCGGCGTAGGCGGAGCGGGATTTGGCGTCGCCGCGGCAACCAACCAGGTCGCGTTGAATGAGACGGGACAGCAATACGCGCAAGTGCGGAGATATCGCGTCAACTTCAATTCGCCGCCAATCCCGAATGTGCTGAGATCATTTCAAGTCGAACAGGCCGGTCAGCAGATTCGCGTCGTGGACGCGGACGGTTCGATTTACGAGGGCGCGATTGATGGACCGGAGAACGAGGAAGTCGCCAAACGCGTCGTCGCCGCCCAGACAGCGCAGGCGGACCTGAAGAAAAAAGTCGAACCGGAAGCGCGGCGGGTCGAAAGCGTTTCCGAAACGGCCTACGGCGAAACGGCAGGGCCGCAGAATGTCTTCTTCCACGTTGCCGGGACGAATCGCACGTTGAACCAGTTGGTGGTGTTCCAGGGAAATTTTTTGGCGAACACGAACCAAACAAGCGCGATTGTCCTGGGCGCCAGGTTAGCCACGGACAAACGCACCTTGGTTCCGAAACAACGCCGGCCACCGAAAATTCGATCGCAGCTTCCCTATGCGCTGATTCAGGGTCAGGCCACCATCGGCGACCGCAACCGGGTTCAAATCAATGCGTCGCCCGTCGGCCCGTAACCACTGTAGCCGCCAATGTTAGGAGGCGGAAACCATTCACCAAACCTAAACCGTCCGCCTCCTTACGTCGGCGGCTACAGATCACCTCAGGAACGCCTCGTGCAAGCCGCCGTCCACGGTGATGATCTGGCCGGTGGTCCTGCTCAGACGATTGCTCACGAGCAGGAAGAACGCCTCGGCCTGGTCGGCGGGTGTGATGGGCGACTTGGTGAGTGTGCGGTCGGCATAAAACCTTGCCAGTTTGTCGCGCAACGCGTCGTCGGGTTCGCTTTCGCTGTAGGCAATATTGTATTTCGCCAGCGCGGCGATGACGCGTTCGCGCGGGAACATCGAGCTGCCTTGAATGACCGTTGCCGGCGCCACGCCGTTCACGCGGACCAGCGGCGCCAGTTCGATGGCCAGTTCGCGCACGAGATGGTTCGCCGCGGCTTTGCTGGTGTCGTAGGCCACCGAACCTTTCTTGGCTACGACGGCATTGGCGCTGGTGGTGAGCACCAGACTGCCGGGCAGGCCTTGTTCCTTCCAAATCTTCGCGGCTTCGTCAGCGACGATGTAACTGCCGGTGACGTTAATGCGGAAGGTGAGGTCCCATTTGTCGTCGGGGATGTGGCCGCTGGTGTCGGGCGAGAAAAAGATGCCGGCGGTGATGATGATGGAGTCGAACCCGCCGTAGGCGAGCGCCACCTGGTCGAGCATCGTGCGGACGCTGGCGCGGTTGGTGATGTCGCACGCGAGGCCGATGGCTGGACCGCAATTTGAGACACCGCTGCCGGCCACGCCGATGCCGAGGCCGTTTTTGTCGGTGATTTCCTTCGCCGTCGCTTGCGCAGTCTCCGTTTTCAAATCGACGCAAACAATGTGCGCCCCTTCTTTGACGAGCCGATGGGCGACTTCCTTGCCGATGCCGGAGCCAGCGCCGATGACGACGTGCACCTGCCGCGCCAGCTCTTTTTCCGGCGGCATCCGTATACTTGTCGATGGCTTCCGCGCCGCGCATGACTTCCACGGCGCAGCTGTAAAACTCGGCAGTCACGCGCGATTCGCTCTTGTCCTTGCCGAACGCAATCATGCCGAGGCCGGGGATGAGAATGACCGTCGGGTTCGGGTCGCGCATGGCGGGCGAGTTGGCGTGTTTGCACTTCGCATAATACGCGGCGTAGTCCTTGCGGTATTGTTCGAGGCCGGTGAGCAGTTTCTTCTTCAAGGCGGCTAAATCCACTGCTTGCGGGTTCCAATCCACGTAGAGCGGTTTGATCTTCGTGCGCAGGAAATGGTCAGGGCAACTGGTTCCTGATTCAGCTAACCGTGGCGCGTCCTTCGAGTTCACAAACCGAAGAATTTTCTCGTCGTCCTGCACTGTGCCGATGAAACGGCGTTGCTGGCTCACCTGGCCACGCAGCCACGGAAGAATCGCGGCAAAGGTCTCACCGCGCTTTTCCGGCGCGAGCGTTTGATATTTCGCCCCGCCAAACGCCGCTTTGTCGCCGCCGTTCGCGGCATATTTCTTTTCGATGAACGCCGTTGCCTTCTCAATCAAATCGAGTGTGGTGAAGTAACAGTCCTGGTCATTATCGGCCCAGTTGATGAGGCCGTGCTGGCCCATCATGATGCCGTGCAGCTTCGGGTTCTTGCGCGCGATGTCCTGCATGGCGAGGCCAAGTTCGAATCCAGGCCGCATCCATGGCACGTAACCTATTTCCTCGCCGTAAATCTCTTTCGTCAACGCCTGGCAGCGCGCCGACGCGGCGACGGCGATGACGGCATTCACCAACACCGGCGGCGGCAATACGTCCGCCAAACTCCCGGAGGTTCACGGGCGCCTCCTTATAGCGCGGAATCAGGCCGACGAGTTTGTCGATGTACAGCGACGAGAAGTTCTCGCGGGTCGAGGTCCGCAAATCGCCGCCGGAGCCTTTCACCCAAAGGACTTCCACGGTGCGGCCGGTAAGCGGGTCTTTCTCCGAGAGTTTGGCGGACGTATTGCCGCCGCCGGTGTTGGTGATGCGCTGGTCGGCGCCGAGCTTGTTGGAGCGGTAAATAAGCCGGTCCACGCCGCTCTGTTTCCCGGCTTCCGTGTCGTCCCAGAAGTTGTTTACGTATTGGTAAGTCTTTTGAGTCATACAGATTTAAAAAAACGGGACGCTGCCGCCGCCCGCATGTTCAGGGCCGGCCGCATGCCGTCCCTCCCGAATCGAAACGCGGCCTGTAAGCTCAGCGTGAGAAAGCAATTGTGGCAACGATTTTTTTTCGACACTCTTCGGCCTGTGGCCGACGAGCGAACAATCCGCGCGGTGATTTTCGATATGGACGGTGTGCTGACCGATTCGGAGCCGCTCATCAGTGCAGCCGCAATGGCCATGTTCAAGGAGAAAGGCTTGACGGTGCAAACGGAAGATTTTCGTCAGTTCGTAGGCGCGGGCGAAGACCGTAACATCGGCGGCGTGGCGGAGAAATACAATTTTCCGCTTGACGTTTCATCAGCCAAGAAACGGACCTACGAAATCTATCTTGAACTCGTGCCGTCCAGGCTCAACGCTTTTCCCGGCGCGGTCGAGCTGGTTCGCGCCTGCCGGAATGCCGGACTGAAAGTCGCCGTCGCTTCGAGCGCCGACCGCATCAAGCTCAATGACAACCTGAAAAAGATTGGCCTGCCACCGGAGCTGTGGGACGCCATCGTGACTGCTGAAGATGTGGTGCACAAAAAGCCGGCACCGGACCTTTTCCTCGCCGCGATGCGCAAGCTGGAACTGATGCCGGAGCAATGCGCCGTGATCGAGGATGCCGCGAATGGTGTGCAAGCGGCCAAGGTGGCCGGAATGCGCTGCGTGGCCGTTGCACAAAGTTTTCCGTCGGAACAACTCCAGGCAGCCGATCTGGTGAAGGGGAGAATTTCAGACGTTTTGCTGGCAGACCTTGTCGGCGGTGTGGAGCCACCCACACAAGGGAGACCACCGCCATTTCCCGCTGTCACTGCGCCTGGGCCATGGGGCTTTTGGACGACACTCGGATTCGCGGTGGCGATTTCGGTGGCTTTCGTTGGGGCTCAAATCGTCGTCGGAATGATATTCAGCGCCGTTGCGATGTCGAGCGGGCATGGGGAGATTTTGACGGACCGGAAGAAGTTGCAAACGAACGGACTGTTCCTTGCGTTGGCAACTTGCGGGGCTGCTCCGGTGGGCATCGGTCTGACATGGCTGTTCGCCTGGATTCGGAAAGGAATTTCGGTTTTCGATTACCTGGGGCTGAAGCGCGTGCCGACGAAACAACTTGTCCGCTGGTGCATCGCGTTGCTGGCGCTGGGGGCGTTGTCGGATGGGCTGAGCACGTTGCTCGGTCGGCCCATTGTTCCCGAGGTGATCGTTGAATCGTACAAGTCGGCCTGGTTCCCGCCGCTGTTCTGGTTTGCCATCATCGTCCTGGCACCGCTGAATGAAGAAATCTTTTTCCGCGGATTTCTATTTGTGGGGCTCAGCCGCTCGCGGATGGGCAGCCGGGGAGCGATCCTCCTGACTTCGTTGTTGTGGTCGGTGATTCACTTTCAATACGACTGGTACGGAGTCGCCAGCATTTTTGCCAGCGGTTTATTGCTGGGTTATGCTCGAATGAAGACGAATTCCATCATCCCGGCGATTCTGATGCACAGCCTGATGAATCTGGTTGCGACAATCCAAGTGGCGATCCTGATTCGATTCGTCGACACCGGGACGTAGCGCGGGAAGAACGGGAACATGCGCAGAGCGGCTGCGCGGCCACGGCAGAAGAAATCTATGAAAACGATCTGCGTGTTCAGTTCGTCAAGTGACGCGCTCTCGCCGGTCTATTTCGAAACGGCGCGCGAACTCGCGGCGCTGATTGTTGACACCCTCAGCCACCCTGGGTGATGTGATCGTCGTGGTTGTGGTTGTCGCTGTTGTGGCGGGCGCCATCGTCGGCTACGGCTACCCCTCTGGCGCCGGCCATTAGGGGTCAGGCGTTACCCGAACAATTTTTCCAGGCGTTCATAAGCCGAGTTCCACGCGGCGGCGTGCGGCTGGATGATCTCCGTGTTGAACGACTCGCGAACGATCTTGCGCGCCTGTTCGAGCGAAGGCACGTGTCCCAGCGCCATCGCTTGCACGAGGACGTTGCCGGCCGCCGTGGCTTCAGCCGGGCCGATATCGACCGGAATCTGGAGCGCGTTGGCGGTAAAGTGATTCAGCAAACTGTTCCTGGTTCCCCCGCCGACGATGTGCAGGCGCTCGATTCTCCGCCCGGTGATTTTCTCGATGTCGCGCAACGTTTTGCGATAGAGCAGCGCGAG